>CANFGZ010000061.1 GCA_947446585.1 Chitinophagaceae bacterium
AGCATTGCCTGCAGCTACTACAACAGCAGGTGCGGCAACAGGCTGGTCATGGTCATTACCTGAAGGTCCTACAGGTGCAACGGGATCACTGGATTCAGGCAGTTTATCAAGTCAGGTAATCAGAATCAAATACACATCGAATGCTGCGGCAGTTGCGGGAGATACTATCAGAGTAAGATTTACTTCCGATTGTGGATTGGGTACTTCGAAGGCAACCAAGCTCACCAATGCGGTATTGAATCCACCTACAGCGCCTGCAAGTGTTACAATCACATTAGTAAGTAATGTTTGTGGCGCGCGAGTATATCGTTATACGGCGCCGGCACTTCCGGTTGCGACTACAACAGCAGGGGCGGCTACAGGTTATGCATGGGCGTTGCCTGTGGGTCCGGTTGGTGCAACGGGATCATTGGATTCTGGAGTGTTAAGCGGAGCAGGAGCCAGATATATCAGAATTAAATACACGAGCAATCTGGCGGCATCAGCCGGTGATACCATCAGGGTAGCCTACACATCAGTTTGTGGTAATGGTGCTACAAAATCACAGTATTTGTCAAATGCACTGTTGGCTTGTGCTACACCACCACCTGTACTTACAAAAACGGAAGTGGAAATTGCTGCTCCTTTCATGAATGTGGAAGTATATCCTAATCCGAGTACAAGTGCATTTAAATTACTCGTTAAAACAGCTGATAAAGGAACATTCAAAGCAAGAATTTTGGATGTACTTGGAAGAGAGATAAAATCGTTTACGGGTGAGAGTGATCAAACGATTAAATTCGGAAACGAACTTAAAGCCGGAGTGTATATGATTGAAGTGAGAGAGGGAGAGAAAGTGAAGACGGTGAGAGTGGTGAAGTACTAAGGCCCCCTCGGTCCCCCGAAGGGGGAAGTAGCAAGGCGATGGACTCTGCTGCCGACGAAGGTCTCTCACCGAGTCCTAAGACTAAGTGTGGAGTTAGGGATTAGGAATTGGGGTTGCTATGAAGATCTCTGACCGAGTCATAATAAGGAATTTGGGATTGGGGATTGGGATGCTGATGAAGGTCTCTGATTTAGTTATAAAACTAGCTGGTTAGCATCATTACCAAATTAACCCATCACCAAATTTTCAAATCATAAGAAGAGCCTGCCAATTATCGGTGGGCTCTTCTTTTTTAAGTAACCTTTTGAACTTATTGAACCTTTTAAACACCAAACACCAAATACGAAACACCAAACAACCTCCTCCTTCGGGGGATAGAGGAGGCCGCTCTTAAACAAATTCTCTATCTTGCGTTTGCAAAAATGCCAATAAAAAAAATCACCATATCAGAGTTCATCACTCTTTCCGAATTACATCCCGTTATTGATGTAAGGAGTCCGGGTGAATTTACCCATGCTCATTTTCCTCGCGCTTATAATATTCCATTGTTTTCGGATGAAGAAAGAAAAGAGATAGGTACGCTTTACAAACAACAAGGAAAACAAAAAGCTATAAAAGAAGGGGTAAGTTTTTTTGGTCCTAAAATGAAGTCCAACATTGAAAAAGTTGAGCAGATATTCAAACAAAAAAGATCGAATTCGAAAACTATAATTTTACATTGCTGGCGTGGGGGAATGCGAAGTGCGGGAATGGCCTGGCTTTTTGATTTGTATGGCTTTGACGTGTATATTTTAGTGGGCGGTTACAAAGCATATAGAAAATGGGTACTTCATAAATTTGAAGAAAATTATCAAATAAAAACGTTGGGAGGTTATACAGGAAGCGCTAAGACTGAACTTCTCCATTCATTAAAAGAAAATGGAGAACCTATAATTGATCTAGAAGCGCTTGCTCATCACAAAGGTTCTGCTTTTGGAGGAATAGGACAACCGGAACAGCCCACACAAGAGATGTTTGAAAACCGACTCGCTAACTTACTTTGTAAAATGAACGAGGGCGCTACTAAAAAAAATTTCTGGCTTGAAGATGAAAGTCAGCGAATAGGAAGAATCAATATTCCACATGCATTTTGGAAAACAATAAGAGAATCTCCTCTTTATTTTATTGATATTCCATTTAATGAAAGGCTGAATTTTATAATAAAACATTATGGCATATTAAATAGAGAGGAACTTATTAATTCAATTTTACGTATACAAAAGAGATTGGGCCCCAATGAAACTAAAACATCCATCAATTTTATTTTAGAACACAATTTATATGAAGCCTTTAAGATTTTGCTTGTCTATTATGATAAAACATACATTAATGCCATGAACAGCAGAGCTAATATTAACCATCTGCTTAAAACAATTAATATGGAAAACACAGATGTTGTTGAAAACAGTAAAACACTGCTGCAATTTATCAATCAATAATAATGGAAGAAAAAATAAGACTCACTCAATTTTCGAGAGGCGCAGGTTGTGGTTGTAAAATTGCGCCTTCTGTGTTACAGGAAATTTTACAATCGTCGTCAGTTTCGGTAACCGACCCCCGCTTGATTGTAGGCAATGGCACCAACGACGATGCGGCAGTTTATGATATCGGAGATGATAAAGCGATCATATCAACTACAGATTTTTTTATGCCTATTGTTGATGATGCTTTTGATTTTGGACAAATTGCTTCGGCCAATGCTATCAGTGATGTATATGCAATGGGAGGCAAACCGCTCATGGCTGTTGCTATTTTAGGATGGCCGGTTGAGAAATTGCCGGCATCATTGGCGCAACAAGTACTGGAAGGCGCAAGAGAAATTTGTAAGAAGGCTGGCATTCCATTGGCCGGTGGACACAGTATAGATACAACGGAACCAATGTTTGGATTATCGGTAACCGGGATTGTAAATAAAAAAAATATCAAACAAAACAATACGGCTAAAGAGGGAGACAGTTTGTTCATCACCAAGCCTATAGGCTTAGGAATTTTATCTACCGCCGAAAAAAGAGGAGAGATTTCAGAATCACATCAATTGTTAATGATATCTCTTATGACACAATTGAATTCGATAGGAGAGCAATTAGCATTAATCAAAGGGGTAACGGCTATGACTGATGTAACAGGATTTGGACTACTCGGTCATTCTATTGAAATGGCAGAAGGCGCCAATCTTTCACTAGAACTTTTTTATTCTTCAATTCCTGTAGTTGAAGGCGCAAAGGAATATTTGGCAAAAAGAATTATTCCTGATGCTACTTATAGAAATTGGAACAGCTACAGTTCAAAAACGAGTTTTGAAAAAGGCGTGAATGTGATGGAAGCGTTTAATTTATTGCCTGATCCACAGACAAATGGAGGGATTATGTTTAGTGTAAACGAATTTTCATTAGAAGAAGTAAAGCAGTTGCTTTTACAAAATGGGTTGGATTTGTTTGCGGAGCCTATTGGAAGATTTGTGGAGAAAAGGGAGAAGGTGATTGAGGTGAAAAAGTAACAGCGTTTTATTGTTGTACTATCTATTGCAATATTACCTCATCGCGCATGAAACAGCCAAATTTATAAACTAATGTTTATTTTCTCCCACTGAAGTTTATTCAGCCATGAGATTATCAATTGCTTTTGCCAATTCATAATCTTTTTCCGTAACAATATCACCTGCATCATGTGTATTAAGCGAAATTTCTACAGTGTTATAAACATTACTCCAATTGGGGTGATGATTCATTTTTTCAGCAATCAGCGCTACTTTGGTCATAAATGAAAAGGCATCAACAAAATGTTTAAATTCAAATTTTTTATAGAGCTTATTGTTTATTTTCTGCCACATAATTTATGATTAAAAAAATGAAAATTATTTTATGAATATAAATTCCCGAATTTTTAATTTATTTTAAATTCGAAAAAAAGCTAGCCAACTAAAATATTAAATGCTGCTTGTTTTTTATTTTCTCATTGGTCATTTCGTTCACAAATTGCACAATTGTCAACTGTTTAATCATTTGTTGAATCTCGCTTACTTCAACACCGCTAATATCATCACCTTTAATCATCCATAAAAAATCAAGATGCTTGAATTCGGGCAACAGGTATTCGCCCATATTTTGATTATGATATAAATAATGTACAATCGTAGTTTGAGGAATCTGATATTCGTAAATAGAAAAAAAATAACTGCGTGTTTTCTTTCTCAATTCGATTTCAAAATCGCTGTTTAGTCTGAATGTATACCCAAGATATTGATTGATGTGCCAGATAAACTGATAATTTTTTACTGGAGCTACAATGCCCAACAAGTGTGTATTTTCAAAAAATTCTTCCGCAAGTAAATCATTGTCGATTTTGAGCTTCATAACCCGAATTTAGAATGTTACTTCCACTTTAATGTCTTCCGTCCCTCTTTTTATTTTTACTGTTGTGGTATCTCCCTTTTTAAATTTATTAAGCGCTTGCATATAGGTTTGAACATCACTTACCATAAAGTCTCCAAGCTGATAAATAATATCATTTGTTTTAACGCCCGCTTTCTGTGCTGGTCTATTATCGCTTACCCCGTCTACTCTTACTCCATTTCCACTAAAAGTAT
The DNA here is from genome assembly GCA_947446585.1 of Chitinophagaceae bacterium. Classification (GTDB taxonomy): domain Bacteria; phylum Bacteroidota; class Bacteroidia; order Chitinophagales; family Chitinophagaceae; genus Ferruginibacter. The sequence continues at coordinate 4,491 of CANFGZ010000061.1, forward strand.
AATCGGGCATGATGCCCATTGTTACTTTAAAGGAGCTTTTACCCATGGCTGCAGTCTCACGGGTTTTTGTGAAAATTACTTTTTCAATCAATGCCGTTTTTTCAATCAAATATTGAATATATCTGATTATTTTCAGCTCTCCTTTAAAATTTATTTTATCAGCATCATCGCTTGGTTTGTGATAATCATGATGAGATCCTGTGAAAAAAAACAATACGGGTAAATCTTTTCTGTAAAATGAAGTATGATCACTTGGACCACTTCCGGAACTATCTACATTTATTTTAAAATAATCATCGGTTAGTTTAATTAAATGTCCCCATGCCGGAGAAGTACCATAGCCACCAATAGTTAAACCATGTGTACTGTCATTTAATCGGCCAACCATATCCATATTAATCATGTAGTTGATATTTTTATAATCAACCGGACAATGTTCTGTAAAATATTTTGAACCAAACAAACCGAGCTCTTCACCCGAAAAAGCAACAAAAAGATAATTGAATTTTTTATCTCCTTCATTTTTTAAAATTTCCGAAAGGGTTAATAATGCCGCGGTACCGCTGGCGTTGTCATCTGCACCATTATGTATTTCAGGTTTAGAACCAACAAATAATGAATTATGATCTTCACCATAACCCAGATGATCATAATGCGCACCCAGTATCACGGTAACTGGCGCGTAATTATTAATCATAGCCATTACATTATGTCCTGTTCTGATGTTGGAATTAATTTCGATATTAAATGTAATAGGCGAAATCGCAGTTGTTGAATCTTTAAGTTCTTTAATAATATTTTTGTTACAATATATTACCGCAGACGTAACCGTATTCTTTTTATTTTTAGCATCAAACTTGTACTCGGCGGCAGAATCCGAACTATTAAAAACAAAAATGCTTTTTATTGATTGGGTTTCACTGATAGATTTAATTTTTTGATAGAGCTCTTCTTCAAAATCAAAATGAGGGTTATTCGAATTGTCTGAAATCAACGTATTGATATCATAAAAAACCGATTGCACTCCGGCATTGCTGATTATTTCGCTTCCAGGTTTTGAGTAAGGCAAAGGAAAAAAATCATCATTAATCAAAAAGGTTTTTTTACCAGCATTTAAATAGGTGTTTTTATTAACCGATAAACCATCATTCACCTCAAAATCCTGGATATAACTATTTAAGCCCGGAACGATATCAATTTTGTTTTTCTTGAATTTTTCTACAATAAATTCATAAGCCAGTTTTTCTCCGGGCATTCCTGTTCGTCTGCCTTCGAGTTTATCGTCTGCAAGAAAATAAATTGATTTCTTTAGATCCTTGATAATTTTTTTGTCAGACTGGCCAAAGGATATCTGGCTAAGAAATAAAAATGAGAATAGTATTGATTTCATAATTAAAAGGAGTGTAAAGCAAAGTTAATCAAACCTATCTTTCTTTAATTCGTAAATTGTATAGTTATGATTCACATTAATTTTGCACATTAAACAGCAGCATTAAAATTTGAACAAAAAAATCAACATAGCATTGGTGGGAAATCCCAACAGCGGAAAAAGTTCGTTGTTTAATGAATTGACTGGTTTGCATCAAAAGGTAGGTAATTTTCCAGGAGTTACAGTTGATAAAAAATCGGGCACCTGCAAGCTTTCCGATGAGCTAACTGCAAATTTTATTGATCTTCCAGGCACCTACAGCCTTTATCCCAGGCGTGCCGACGAATGGGTTTCTTATAAAGTATTGTTGCAGCAGGATGAGTCGGTAAAGCCCGAAATGATATTATTGGTTGCGGATGCGAGCAACCTCAGAAGAAATTTACTTTTTTGTTCTCAGATCATCGACCTCAGAATGCCCGTTGTAGTGGCGCTTACGATGATGGATCTTGCCAAACAAAAAGGAATAAAAATAGACATTCCGGGTTTGGAAAGAGAACTTGGTGTTCCGGTAGTGGTAATCAATCCCCGAAAAGCAAAAGGAATTGATCAGCTAAAAAAATCCATTGAGCATGCAGCTTTAAATAATTCAAATCAAATTCCGCGCGAATTTATTTATAGTAAAATGCTTGCTCCGGTTTCAATTGAAAACGTACAAAATATTTTTCCTGCTCTCAGTAATTATCAGGCACTACATTATCTTATCAATTACCAGCATTTTAATTTAACCATACAAGAATCAAAAGATATCGGACAAATTGAAATCGAAAATAAATTCAATCCAACAAAAACACAGGCGGAAGAAATTATGCAGCGATATGCAAGGATAAAACATATTATGCAACAAACAATTGTGGAAAGCGATCCTCTGGAAAAATCATTACTTACTGAAAAATTAGATAATATTTTATTGCATCAGAAATGGGGTTATATAATTTTAGTTACTGTATTGTTTATACTTTTTCAATGTGTGTTTTGGATTGCAAAATATCCGATGAATTTTATTGAATGGTTTTTTGGAGGTGTTGGAGGTTGGTTTACATCTGTATTGCCATCGGGTTGGTTCAGTGATCTATTTGTAAATGGATTTCTGGCCGGTTTAAGCGGCATCATGATTTTTGTACCACAAATCATGATATTATTTGGATTGATTACATTATTGGAAGACAGTGGTTATATGGCGCGCATTAGTTTTTTAACAGACAAATTAATGAGAAAATCCGGACTCAATGGAAAAAGCGTAATGCCGATGATTAGTGGATTTGCCTGTGCTGTTCCAGCAATAATGAGTGCGCGTAATATCGAAAATAAAAAAGAAAGACTACTGACCATTATGATAACGCCATTGATGAGCTGCAGTGCAAGACTTCCCGTTTATACCATTTTAATTTCATTAGTAATTCCCGCAAAACTCTATCTCGGATTTATAAGTCTTCAAGGATTAGTGATGATGCTTTTATATGTTTTTGGAACTGCGATGGCTTTGATGGTTGCCTGGGTTATGAAATGGTTTATCAAATCAACAGAAAAAAGTTTTTTCATTTTAGAACTACCGGTTTATAGAAGTCCAAGATGGAAAAATATGTTTTATACTATGTTTGAGAAAGCAAAAATATTTATTTTTCAGGCGGGAAAAGTTATTATGATTATTAGTTTATTTCTATGGGCTTTGAGCAGTTTTGGTCCTTCAAAAAAAATGAAAGCAATAGAAAATAAATATTCAGTATTAATTAGGCAAGAACCACAGCAATCGGCACAATTATTAAGAGAAAAAAAAGCGGAACACCTTCAGCAGTCTTTTGCAGGTATACTTGGTCGTTCGTTAGAATCTGCGATAAAGCCGCTGGGTTTCGACTGGAAAATTGGAATTGCACTGATTACGTCCTTTGCTGCACGCGAAGTATTTGTGGGTACCATGGCAACCTTATATAGTGTTGGTGATGATTCGGGAAACAGCACATTAAGAGAAAAAATGAGTAACGCAAAAAAACCAGATGGCACCAAAGTATATACACTGGCTACAGGACTATCGCTATTAATATTTTATGTATTGGCGATGCAATGTATGAGTACCATTGCTATTGTAAAAAGAGAAACCAAAAGCTGGAAATGGCCGATGATACAGCTGGCTTATATGACAGGGTTGGCTTATTTGTGTAGTTTGATTGTGTATCAATTGTTGAAATAAAGGGAAGGGGGATGAGCTGGATAAGGCTGGATAGGCTAGATAAGCTGTATCCTACATTCTCAGCAATGTCTCTTGAAAGGGACGTTGCGTATTTAATTCGTAGCAAAAAAATCCGCATTAAAAAATTCGTGCATTCGTGGTTATACAAACACAACACAATCAAATTCCCCCATTGGGGGACTGAGGGGGCCGCTCTACCAGCTCACCGCCTGCCTAATCTGAGCCAACACCTGAGGGTATATTTTTTTATAAAGTTCCACAAGTATTTCCTCTTTTTTGGGTGCGTTGTTGCTGTAGCCGGTTTTGTTGATCAAGTCCCAGTCGCTTTGAGATAATGCTCTTCTGTCGCCATTGAAAGTGGCAGACTCCTGCTCCCATTTGTATTCTTCATTGTAATTTCTATAAGACATGTTTCTACGGCTAGTCAAATCCGTTATATTGACTTCCAAATTTGCCCTCGAAACAAAACTTAATCTGGTGATGTTGATGGTAGCGCTCACATTATTGTAAACGGGCCTGCCGGCAGTATCGGTTCCGATTTGTATTTGTTTGTTGGCGTTTCGGGTAGAATAACTAGTTTGTGGATTGGGGACAATAATGCTTTTAACACGGAAGTCCACATTCCAGTCGGGAGTCACATTTAATCTTCTAGCGTCCCACATGTTATAATATCTTGCCGGGGAACTATTATAATTTCCAAGGTCCTGCAATAATTTTTGCTGAAAATATTCATTGCTATAATTCATACCATAATTACCCCATCCATTATTCATGAAAAATGAGTTATCCTGAACCGGATTGATGATTATATTGATAATGGAATTCTCATAAGCTTTTTGCATTTTTTCATTGATGTCTTTGAAACCCGGAACAAATTTCCCCACTTTTTTATATGCTGTGTATGCGGCTTTGGCATTGTCTCTTCCGGCTTTTTCAAAATAACTGTTCCCGCTTTCATAATAAGCGGCAGCAGCTGATTCTTTTGCCTCAACGAGATTACTGCTATAACTTTCCGGATTCACTAGTTTGAAAGCTGCAGGTGCATTCATGATGGCATTATAAGCTGCTTGTAAATATTCATATTCGTTTACTATATTATCCCATTTGTTCAATTGCTGTGATTGATTGTAAGCAGTAATTTGATCCAGATGTTTCTTCTTGATTAAATTATACAGCTCTGGAATAGCTTCTGTAGCTTTTTCGTCATCAGGATTTTTGTTGATTTTTTTCACGGCATCTTGTAATGACCTGTCGGCATCGTTTCTCTCGAGATAGCCTTTTTTACTGGAACAGGCAAAAAGGTAACTGATACAAAAGAAAAGCAATATTATTTTTTTCATATTCTGTAATTGAACGGAAGCAAGATAATAATTTTCTTTTGTAAGGCTAATTCAGAGATTGCTACGAATATTCAGTTTTTACCGCGGATAATTGAGGAAATGAGCTTTCGCAGAGGTGTTTTGCCAAGAAAGCGATAAGAAAATTATCTACGCATAAACTCTATTTCTCCTTTCTTAGCGGTGAAAATTAAAAAAATATAGTATTATGTATTGCATAGTACTAAAATAATTCTATCTTTGTCTCACAAGTTCAGAACACAATGATTTTAGTTCTGATTTTACTCATCAAAAAGTATAAAATTCGACCAATGAACATAGAAAATACTTCAAGTCAGATGCGAAAAGGAATATTGGAATTCTGTATTCTTTCCGTAATCAAACAGGGTGAAGCCTACCCTTCTGATATTATTGAAAAAATGAAATCTGCCAATCTCAACATTTTTGAAGGAACGCTCTACCCATTATTAACCAGATTAAAAAATGCAGAACTCCTCAACTACAGATGGGTAGAAAGCAACAGCGGACCACCAAGAAAATACTTCAGCCTTACCGAAAAAGGCAATGAGTTCTACAAGGAACTCGAAACCACCTGGAATGAGTTATCAGATGCAGTAAAAACAATCACGGCCCAAAATTAATAATACCCAAAACAATAAAACAATACTAAATGAAACAAGTCATCAATATCAACTACCACGGCAGAATCATCCCCATTGAATTGGCTGCTTATGATATGTTGAAAAATTACACCGCAAGCTTACAGCTCCATTTTAAAGATGAAGAAGGGAAAGACGAAATCATCAATGATATTGAAAGTCGTATTTCTGAACTTTTTCAGGAACAGTTAAGTAAAGGCACTACATGCATTACAGAAAACGATGTGAATGCTATTATTAAAAGCATGGGTAAACCTGAAGAACTAGAAACAGAGCCTGTAATTAATCATAACCAATCAGACAATAGTAAACAGCAAAATGATTCGTATACTCATAAGCGTTTGTACAGAGACGAAAACAATAAATTACTTGGTGGTGTTTGTTCAGGATTAGCAAATTATTTAAATATCGATATCGTAGTTGTAAGAATAATCTTCATTATTTTATTTGGTGTTGGATTTATTCCTTATCTAATATTATGGATTGCGGTTCCTAGTTCGGCAACTAAAGAAATAGGATCTATGCGTAAAAAATTATACCGCGATACTGATGAAAAAGTAGTTGCCGGTGTTTGTAGTGGATTGGCTCATTATTTTGGAATTAACGTATGGATTCCAAGAACCCTTTTTCTACTACCTATTCTAAGTATGATATTTGAATGGGATCATTTCTTGTTCAATGTTAGTCCAAGCACCTTTGTCATTTATCTTATTTTTTGGCTAGTGATGCCCGAAGCCAAAACCACTTCTGAAAAACTAGAAATGAAAGGCGAAAAAGTGGATATGAATTCTATTCAAAACGCCATCAATGAAGAAATGAAAGGCGTTAGAGAAAGAGCAGAAAAACTAGGTGCAGTTGCTGGTGAAAAAATAAAAGACATCAGAAAAGATTCATCAAGTGCTGTGAAAAGATTTATAAATGTCATTATAGATATAATTGTATTTATTGTAAAATTCATTTCCTATACAACGCTTACCCTAATTGGGTTAGCGCTGGTCATATTCTTATTGGCTATCACATTTGCTTCTTTCGTTGCGGTTCCTTTTAAAGATTTTATCTTGAGCGGATTTTGGCAAAACAGTTTTGCATTAGGAACTCTTTTGTTCTTCGTCATCCTTGCTACGGTTGGTATCATCGTTGCTTTGATAAAAAAGATTGCCGGTATCAAAACTAAAAACAAATGGGTAACCACCACCTTCATTGCTTTATGGGTATTGGGCTGGATTTCATTGTTTGGATTGGCTTCAACATTAGGCAGTGATTTCTCAAAAATGAGTCACCGTGATTTAAACGAAAAAGAAGTAGCCATCACTCAACCCATGAATGGACAGTTGATAGTGAAGTTGAATAAAAATCCCTACTTCTATGATGGAAAAGATAACGATATCAACTTTTTTGAAGCGTTGGATTTATTTGAAGATTCGATTTTTATTGATAATGTAGATATCAAAGTATTGCGATCATTAGATGATTCATTTCACATAAGAATCGTGAATTCAGCACATGGTAGCACCAGGTTTACAGCAGATAC
>CANFGZ010000062.1 GCA_947446585.1 Chitinophagaceae bacterium
ATCCTTTAACTGATCTATATAATCTTTAATCGGTGGAGAAACAAAGCCGATATCCCAGCCTGTGGTTTCGTCGCGATAACGATTGTTCCAGTAATTATCGTCAAATTGAGGAGTATTCATTTATAAATCTATCTGATGTTTTTTATTAGATAAAATATTATTTATGTTCCATTCAATCTTTCTTTCAAAATTATGCTTTCTGACCTTACAATCAGATTTATCGCAAATAGCACAGGAAAATTCCAGGCATCCATCAGAATGAACAAAAAACTCAACGGCATCACCAAAATGAGTGGTTACCAATGCGGTTAATTTATCGATTTCATGATGTGCTTCATGAACATTAAAATACCAGGGCACTGTTAGATGACAATCCACATGAATCATGGATCCGTTTTTAATGATTCTCAAATTATGCAAATCAATCCAATTAGCACTTCTGTTTTGATTCAACAATGATATCATCTTATTAATCAGTTCCAGATCGGCTTCATCCATTATCCCTGCAATTGAAGATCTTACAATTTTATAACCTGTTTGCAAAATGATTAATGCAAACAGAATAGCAACAACACTGTCTATCCAGTTAATTCCTGTAAGATAAATCATGATCAACCCCGAAATAATTCCAAGTGTAGTATACGTATCTGTCATCAGATGTTTACCGCTCGCAATAAGGGCTAAGGAATTGTTTTTCTTTCCAACTTTCAAACAATAGAAACCTGCAAAATAATTTATAGCCGCAGTAATGGCAACAAGATAGATTCCGTAGTCTAACCTTTGAATAGTATGTGGATGAAATAAATTAGAAATAGCTTCAATGATAATAATAAATCCGGCAAACGCAATAAGTACACCTTCAAAAGCCGCTGAAATTAATTCCACTTTGCCATGACCATAAGGATGATCAAGATCTTTGGGCTTACCTGATATATATAAACTATACAAACCAATTAATCCTGCAATTACATTTACAATACTTTCGAGCGCATCGGTAAGTATAGACACGGAGTGAGTAAGAAACCAGGCCAGCAGTTTAACAAAGAAAAGTACAATAGAGCTTAATGCTATGTATTTCTGAATATTAAAATTTTGAGTAGCTCTGTTCAAAATTATTTATTGAAATGTTGATATAACTTAAAGAATCATATGTTTTTGCCCTACTCTGATAAAGATACTTATTACTTCAAAAAATCTATCCATATTTATTTAAAAAGCAACAAAATTACTTGAATACATACCTTATTTTTGTTGCAAATAATTCAAACCATGAATTTTCAACTTTCCGAAGAACATTTAATGATTCAAAAGGCAGCCAGAGATTTTGCACAAAATGAGTGCATGCCCGGTGTCATCGAAAGAGATGAACTGCAAAAATTTCCAAAAGAACAAATCGAAAAACTTGCCGACTTAGGATTTATGGGCATGATGGTGGATACTGAATATGGAGGAAGTGGGATGGATACTATTAGCTATGTTTTGGCTATGGAAGAAATCAGTAAAGTGGATGCCAGCGTGAGTGTTTGTATGAGTGTAAACAACAGTCTTGTTTGTTATGGACTACAGCAATATGCAAGTGAGGAGCAAAAAAGAAAATATTTAGTGCCATTAGCACAAGGAAAAAAAGATGGTCAATTATATATAGGGGCCTTTTTATTAAGTGAGCCTGAAGCAGGAAGTGATGCAACTTCTCAAAAAACAACAGCCGAAGATAATGGCGATTATTATTTACTTAATGGCACAAAGAACTGGATTACTAACGGTAACAGTGCTAGTGTTTACTTAGTTATTGCTCAAACCGATATAAGCAAAGGAAGCCGTGGCATCAATGCATTTATTGTTGAAAAAAACTGGCCTGGAGTTGTTGTTGGTGCTAAGGAAAACAAATTAGGTATCAGAGGCAGCGATACCCATACCATACTTTTTAATGATGTTAAAGTACCTAAAGAAAACAGAATCGGCGAAGATGGCTTTGGATTTAAATTTGCAATGAAAACACTGGCTGGCGGTAGAATCGGGATTGCCTCTCAGGCACTTGGAATTGCAAGTGGCGCATACGAACTGTCATTAGCCTATAGTAAACAACGCAAAGCTTTCGGCACCGAAATTATGAACCATCAGATTATTCAATTCAAATTAGCTGACATGGCTACCAGAATTGAATCAGCAAGATTATTATGCCTAAAAGCGGCCTGGGAAAAAGACAATCATCTGGATTATACGTTAAGCAGCTCAATGGCAAAAGTATTCAGTAGTGAAACCGCAATGTGGACGGCCACCGAAGCTGTTCAAATTCATGGAGGTTACGGATTTGTGAAAGAATATCATGTAGAACGAATGATGAGAGATGCAAAAATTACCCAGATTTATGAAGGAACGAGTGAAGTACAAAGGATTGTGATTAGTAGGACGATTCTTAAGTAAATGTTTGATAGCCCCCTCAATCCCCCCAAGGGGGAAGTTGTTTGGCGTTTGGGGTTATTTGTTTGGTGTTAAGTTTGAAATTTTATTTGCGATAATAGATCCCACTTTTACATTTTACATTGGATATTTTACATTTTACATTTCCTCATGCCTTTTAACACAGAAAAATACAATTCACTTAAAAAATCTATCCCTTCTGGAATTACCATCATCGCAGTTTCCAAAACAAAGCCTATTGAAGATCTTCAGGAAGCTTATAAAATTGGTGTTAGAGATTTTGGAGAGAATTATGTACAGGAATTGGTTGATAAACATGAGAAATTACCCAAAGACATTCGCTGGCATTTTATTGGCCATTTACAATCCAACAAAGTAAAATTCATTGCTCCTTTTGTAGAATTGATTCATGGCGTAGACAGTGAAAAACTGTTAAACGAAATCAACAAGCAAGGAAAAAAAATAAACCGTAAAATCAACTGCTTGCTGCAGGTGTATATAGCTAAAGAGGAAACTAAATTCGGAATGGATGAAGAAGAGCTTCAACATGTAATAGCTGTTTTACCTGAACTTGAATTCGTCAACATCTGCGGACTTATGGGCATGGCGAGTTTTATTGATAATGAACAAATCATAAAATCTGAATTCACCTATTTGAAGGATTTATACGAAACAATCAACGCCAAACCACAAACCACAAACCATAAACAACGAACCCCAAACCCCAAACTCCATACATTGAGCATGGGCATGAGCGCCGACTACAAAACCGCCATCGATTGTGGCAGTAACATGATTAGAATAGGAAGCATGTTGTTTGGCGAAAGAAATTACAATCATTGATTGAAACCCGAATTTGTTAAAATTTTATTTATTGGTCTGCATTTTTAATGCACTGTTTTCTAATTGGCACATTAAATTTATCTTTAAGCCTAATTAATTACCCATGATCAATCAATTTTCATCTGAAGAGAACAAAAAAGCAATGACATATACCACGATTATTTGTGGTGTGCTTCTGTTACTTTTTATTTTTATCCGCTGGACAGACTTCCCGCCTTCCACAATGATTATTCAGGATCAAATTGAAATTAATTTAGGAAATAATGATGAAGGTTTTGGGGAAGAACAACCTTTAGTTAAAGGATCTCCATCGTTGGAAAGCGATAAAACAAAAAACACAGCTGCTCCTGAAGATCCCTCTACAAATGAAAAAATAAATCCCGCCGATAACGCTGAAGCCGATGCTGCTCCTATCGTAAAAACCAATAACAATAAGGCTAAAATTCAACCCGAAAAACCAAAAGTTGAATTGCCTGCAAAAACAGCCACAGCTCCACAAAAACCAAAAATCACTTATCAGGGACCAACCAAAGATATTAATGGCAATAACAAAGACGAAGACAATACTTTTAAATCACAAGGAAAAAATCCAACTAAAAATGCTGATGATGGCGTCCCTGATGGCAAGAAAAATGGGGCTGCAACTGGAGGACCAAAAGTTACAAAAGGAAACAGAAAAATTGTTAAGCATTATAAATTCGAAGGCGAATTATCCAAAGCTACTATTTATGCCATTATCAGCGTTTCGCCTACAGGACAAGGAAAATTTATTGGCTTCGATAAAGGAACTACAAACAGAAGTCAAGCTTATGCGAATGCAGTAAGCAGTTACCTAAGCAATATCCAGTTTGATAATTCTGACGAAGCATCAACAGTTACCGTTCAATTTATTTTTGATGTCAACTAAATCAACATTGACAGTATTACTGTAAGTTGTGTTTATTTTCTATCTATGACTTACGAAGAAACAATTGAATACCTCTATACTCATTTGCCAATGTTCTCGCGAATTGGCGCAGCTGCTTATAAAAAAGACATTCACAATACCATTGAACTATGCAAAGCGCTGGGAAATCCTCAGGATAAATTCAAAAGCATTCATATAGCCGGAACTAACGGCAAAGGCAGTAGCAGTCATATGCTGGCAGCAATGCTGCAAAAACAGGGATATAAAACAGGTCTGTACACTTCCCCTCACATCAAAGATTTCGGAGAAAGAATAAAAATCAATGGCGAAATGATTGACCGCAATTTTGTTATTGAGTTTACAGAACGAACGAAGACCATTTGTAATGAAATTCAGCCCTCTTTTTTTGAATTAACAGTAGCCATGGCTTTCGAATATTTCGCGGTCAATAAGGTAGATATAGCCATTATTGAAACAGGATTAGGGGGCAGACTAGACAGTACCAATATCATCAAACCCATATTGTCAATTATTACTAATATAGGATACGATCATACAAACTTACTGGGCAATACACTTGAAGAAATTGCTTTTGAAAAAGCAGGGATTATTAAACATCAAACACCCGTAATTGTTGGCGAATACCTGGATAATACAAAACCTATTTTCGAAAAGAAAGCAGCAGCATTATATTCCCCTATTTTATTTGCTGAAGACAATTACACGATTTCAGAAATTAAAAAAGAAACCCTTTTATTAAAATGCTGCATTACCGATACGAAAAATAATCATACCCAAAATTTCGCACTTGATCTGACTGGCAATTATCAACTAAAAAATCTAAGAACAATTATAGCAGCAAAAAAAGTATTATCAACTCTTGGCTTTGATATCAATGAAGAAAATGAAAAGTATGCGCTCTCTCATGTAAAAAAACTAACTGGTCTAAAAGGCAGATGGGACATCATTTCCGAAGCCCCTACTGTTATTCATGATGTCGCACACAATAAAGATGGCATCAATTCTTTACTGAAACAACTCCATGAAAATTACAGCCACTCCAATACTCATTTTGTAATTGGATTTGTAAACGATAAAGACATCTCATCGATACTTGAACTTTTTCCAAAAAATGGGACCTATTATTTTACCAATGCTCATAACGCTAGAGCCTTGCCTCATTCAACTTTAAAATCATTGGCACAAACGCATCAACTCTTAGGAGACAGTTTCGACGACATAAATGTAGCTTTAGCATTTGCTAAAAAACAAGCCAATAAAAATGATGTAATTGTGGTATGTGGAAGCTTTTTTATTTTAGCTGAAGTTCACTAAACCTTTAACTCTTTTAACTTTGCAAATCCATAGAACAAACACAGGGCGTGCATACTTTGCATTATCTTACTCTGATTAAGTATTTCTTCTACTTCTTCTAGAGATTTTAAAATAATATTAATTTCTTCATTGGCATCAAGCTGCTGGTCTTTTATTTTTTTACCTCCTGTTGCCAGATACAATTGAGTAAAATTATTCAACACCCCAGGATTAGCGGCTGTAGTACCCAGATGATAAACATCGTTAAATACATATCCCGTTTCTTCAAGCAATTCTCTTTTAATCGCATCAAATGGATCTTCTAGTTTATCTACAAAACCACCGGGCAATTCAAGAGAATTTTTATTTACTGGATGGCGATATTGAGAAATCAAAATCACCTGATTATCTTCTGTGAGAGCCATAGCCGTAGCACTTTCAGGAAGCTCCACTACAAAATAAGGATCTACTATTTTTCCTGAAGGCAATTGATAAGCATCTTTTCTTGCGGTAAAATATTGATGCTGATTGATGTATTCTGATGAAATGATTTCTGCTTTCATATAAAAGATATTACCAGTTCATCCGATCTCTTAACGACTGAATCTGTGCCGTATGATGTTTACCATGCCAGGCATATAAGCCTAAAATGAACCACAGTGTCATTTGTCTTTTATATTCGGGATGCATGACTGTTCTTTGAAAATCCTGTTCATTAAGATTCTTAAAAAGTTCATGCCATCTGATATGAAGTGCATGAAGTAAAGTAATGGACACATTAATTGGAACATTTGTAGCATCGGGTGTATTTACCCATGTATTTTGATCGTATGGTTTGATAGTCGGGTTGTCTTCTGTAATGGCCAATTTACAACGAATGAATGCATTCATGTGACTATCTGCAAGGTGATGAACAACTTGCTTCACCGTCCAACCCCCTTCACGATATGCAGTATTCAATTGAAACTCATCAAGATTATTTACAGCCAGTTCCAATGATTGAGCTGCAAAACGAATATCGAGCAACCTGTCTCTCAATTCTTCTTCGGAGTAAGGTTGCTCGATAAATGTCCCTATGGGATAAATAGTTAAATCCATTATTTAGTTGCTGCAGGTTTAATGTCTCTTAAAGTAATTTCAAAAATCAAGGCCGCGTTAGGTGGAATTGCTCCTCCTGCACCTCTTTCGCCATAGCCCAGTTCACTTGGAATATACACTTTCCAATGAGCGCCTTTTGTCATTAATTGTAAAATTTCTGTCCAGCCTTTGATAACACCTCCCAATGGAAATGAAGCGGGCTCTCCTCTTTTAATAGAATTATCAAACTCCGTTCCATCTATCAATGTACCTACATAGTCAACAACTACAGTATCAATCGGAGTAGGTTTCAAACCATTTGCTTCACCTGCCGAAATGATTTCGTACTGTAATCCATTAGGTAATGATATTACTCCTTTTTTATTTTTATTGGCCGACATGAATTCTTCACATTTAGCTTTTTCTCCTTCACCTTTTTTCTTTGAATATTCCTGAAGTTTTTGTTGTAAAGTCATACTGGCTTGTTCTTTAGTTAATAATTGAGGTTTACCTTTTAATACATCATCAAAAGCTTTTGACATCACTTGAAGATTCAATTCTGTAATCCCCTGGTCTTTCATATTTTGCGCGATGCTTATTCCAGCTGCATAACTAAAACTATCAAGACCAGATTTTAATTCTACTTTAGGAGCAGAAGCTGCAGCTTTTTTATCCTGTGCTTTCAATCCGGCAATTAACATCCCAGAAGCCATAAAACATAAAAATAATTTTTTCATTACTACGATTTTGAATTTATAAATATTGTGCAAATAAACGCAACTTTATTCATCTCTCATCTCTCTTCCAGTTAAATGTATAAAAACATCTTCTAAATTGGCAGATTTTACCAGTTTAGGTCTTTCGAAACCACTTTCTACCAATTCATCTATCATTTTATCGGGTGAGTCGAGTTTAATAATGCGACCTTCATCCATAATGGCGATTCTGTCGCACAACTGTTCTGCCTCGTCCATGTAATGTGTGGTGATGATAACGGTAGTGCCATTATCTCTGATTTCTCTAATTAAGTCCCATAGATTCCTTCTGGCTTGAGGATCGAGACCCGTTGTAGGTTCATCCAGGAAGATAATTTTGGGATTGTTGATCAAGGTTGTTGCAATAGAAAAACGCTGTCTTTGTCCTCCACTCAATTCCTTACTTTTATTTTTGGCTTTATCAACCAGATTTACTTTTTTAAGCAAAGCTATCGGATCCACTTCTCTATTATATAAACCGCTAAACAACTTTATCAATTCAACCAGATTCAGCCCGGGATAGAAACCGGAAGTCTGCAATTGCACACCAATCATTTTTTTTATGGCTGAAGGATTTTCATCCAGATCAATTCCATCTACAATTATTTTTCCTGAAGTTTTTGAACGTAAGGTTTCTATAATTTCGAGTGTGGTAGATTTACCGGCACCGTTAGGTCCAAGCAAGCCGAAAATTTCTCCCTCGTAAACATCAAAAGAAATCGACTTCACTGCTTGAAAAGTGTTGTAATTTTTTACCAGTTCACTCACTGAAATTATCTTCTTTCTCATCTGTGGATTGCTTGTCATTATTTTGTTTGTTCGTATTCTTCCATCATTAATTTACTACCTACAAAGAATGAGGTCCGTTGATGAACTTCTGTAGGCTGAATTTCTAAAATCCTATCCTTTCCGTCCGTTGCTTTACCGCCGGCTATTTCAACAATAAAAGCGAACGGATTACACTCGTATAACAATCTTAATTTCCCTTTGGGTTTTTCTGTAGTGCTTGGGTACATAAAAATTCCACCTTTTATTAAATTACGATGAACATCAGCAACCATACTTCCGATATACCGCTGCGTGTACGGACCGCCGGTATCTTTTGTTTTTTGCTGACAGGCTGTGATATATTTCTGAACATTTTCTTGATACTGAAAAAAATTGCCATGATTTACAGAATATATTTTTCCTGTTTCAGGACATTTTATATCGGGATGACTTAACGTAAATTCGCCAATGGATTGATCCAAAGTAAAGCCATTGCAACCTCTTCTTGTAGCATACACCAGCATTGTTGAAGACCCATAGATTACATAACCTGCAGCCACTTGCTTTATTCCCTTTTGTAAAAAATCTTCCTTAGTTGCGGGTTTACCCAATTCACTGACACGACGAAAAACGCTAAAAATAGTTCCGATAGACACATTAACATCGATATTGCTGCTTCCATCCAAAGGATCAAACAAACATACGTACTTGGATTGCATACTGATTTCATCATCAAACACAACGATATCATCCATTTCTTCGCTACCAATTCCTGCACAACTGATTCCATGCCTTAAAACACCCATGAATTGATTATTTGCAAAAATATCAAGCTTCTTTACTTCCTCTCCTTGCACATTCATTGTTCCGGCATCACCCAGAATATCCACCAAACCAGCTTTATTTACTTCCACGTGAACCCGTTTTGCTGCAAGCCCCATATCTCTTAACAAGCCTGCTAATTCACCGGTAGCATTAGGAAAATCACGCATTTGCTGTATCGTAAATTCATCTAGAGTTTGAATTTTTCTATTGATTACCATAAAACTTTTCAAGTTTACAATTAACGAAGTTAGATTTGCACATCAAATGTAAGCTATATTCTATTTTTTTTAGTTTACAGCGTTTAATATAATTGTAACATCCCTGAAAAAAGGCAAAAAATGAAGGTATTTAAGTTTGGCGGTGCCAGCATAAACAGCGTAGACAGATTTAAAAATACAGCAAAAATCATCCAGTCATTTACAGGTGAGAAAATGCTGATTGTGATTTCTGCAATGGGCAAAACTACCAATGCTCTTGAATCTGTTGTGAATGCTTTTTTTGATGGAAGAAAAGAGGATGCGTTACTGCTATTTGATCAACTCAAAAAAAATCATCTCGACACAATAAAATACTTAATGGTTTCCAACTGGCAACAGGCAGAAAATCAACTGAAGGAATTTTTTACCGAAATAGAATGGTTGCTGCATGACAAACCTATAAGAAACTACGACTATTATTACGACCAGATTGTGTGTTGCGGGGAATTATTCAGCAGCAGTATTTTAAGCAACTATCTGGAAGAGCAACAAGTAAAAACCAAATGGCTCGACGTAAGAGACATCATCAGAACTGATGATCATTTTAGAGATGCTACTATAGATTGGGATTTTACAAAAACAACTATGCAATCAACTATAACGCCTTTATTTGATGAATATGATGTAGTGGTTACTCAGGGATTTATTGGATCTACAGATGCAAACGAAAGCACCACTCTTGGAAGAGAAGGAAGCGATTACTCTGCAGCCGTTTTTGCTAATGGACTAAATGGCAATTCGGTAACGATATGGAAAGATGTTGACGCTGTAATGAGTGCCGATCCCAAAAAATATCCAGATGCCACCATCATCCATGCGCTGAGTTTTACCGAAGTAATCGAAATGGCTTATTACGGAGCTCAGGTCATTCATCCAAAAACCATAAAGCCACTTCAAAATAAAAATATACCCCTTTTTGTAAAAAGCTTTCTAGCCCCCAATTTGGAAGGCACCAAAATCAGCAGAGAAATCAGCAAAAACTTACCTCCTATTATTGTCAATAAAGAAAAACAAGTTTTGATTCAATTCAAATCCAAGGATTTTTCATTTGTAGAAGACAAACCTATTCATCAGCTTCATGCGCTGTTTAACAGCATAAGAATAAAGCCAAATCTCTCTCAAAATACGGCCATTTCACTTTTACGCTGCTTTGATGATCATTCAGAAAAAATTGACCTTCTAGCTCAGGCGGCTACTGAACTTTTTGATGTTGAGCTAGAAAGAAATCTGACTTTGCTCACAATAAGACATTACAATGAAAACGCTATTGCTCAATTAACTAAAGGAAAAAAAATATTGCTAGAACAAAAAACTACAGATACGGTTCAAATGTTGATGAGAGAATAATCGTGCAGAATTGAAAATAAATTAATTAACTACATACTCTCCTCTTCTGTTCACTAAGATTACCGGCAACTCTTTGTTTGCTTCAAAAAAGTCGAAGACCTCTCTGATATTCTTATTGAAATGCTGTAGATAAGTATTGTCTTTGATGTTGTTATTCAGATATTCTAGGGAAGTACTGTTACTATATCTAACCGGGAAAATATGTACCGGGATAAACTCCTGACCTTGATTTTTAGCTTCAGAGGCCAATACATAAAGTTCTTCTATTGGCTCATCTGTTATTGCAATACAGCCGGTAGAAACGCAATTGCCATGTATAAAAATTGATCCTCCCGGCTTCAATGAATCACTAAGAATTCTGTCTGATGCATTAGGATAGTTTATTCCAAGTGATAAATGATAATTGCTGTTGGGATTAAATTCATTGATATGATAAAAACCTTCCGGAACCTGGTAATCACCTTCCATTCTTTTGGGTCCCATCGTGCCGCTTTGCATACAAATTTTATAGGTTTTAAACAATTTGAACTTATTTAAAGAATCATCTTTTACCCATACTTCCAACTGACGATCGTATTTAAAAGACCTGATATAAATTGATGACGGAGGCCATGAAAGATTTTTATGTTGAAACTGCTTCATTAAAGAATCCTCTGTTCTCGACAAAATGGAAGCTAAACGATAAGCCGATCTGTTATCACCAAAATATGCATATTGAGAAAATGCAGTTGATGAAAAGAGTAAGCAAATAATTAGAACAGACCGAAATTTAATAATATTGTTTTTCATAACAGGTATATAACGGCTTCTTACAAGAATTATTATGTAAAAATAAAGATTTTTTACATCAGATTAATCAATAGACAAGAATTATAACTCACTGACTGTTTAAAGATTACCTCTAGACTCCTGCTCTCTTTCCAAGGCCTCAAATAAAGCTTTAAAATTTCCTTTTCCAAAACTCTTAGCTCCTTTGCGCTGGATAATTTCAAAGAAAAGTGTTGGGCGGTCTTCAAGAGGCTTGCTGAAAATTTGCAATAAATAACCTTCATCATCTCTGTCTATCAAAATACCTAGTTCACTTAAAGGCGATAAATCCTCATCAAT
>CANFGZ010000063.1 GCA_947446585.1 Chitinophagaceae bacterium
ATCCAAATTGGAATTGAAGAAACTGCGCCTAATGTTGTTGCGGTAAGATAAATCCAAAGATGTTCCAAATGACCCGATACAATTGCCGGAGCAAATGAACGAACCGGATTCATAGATGCGCCACTTATAGGACCAGCAAACATGGCTTCCATTAAAATAGTAGCGCCAATAGCTAAACCTGCAAACATCCCTTGTTCTTTGCTGCCATGGGCTACATTCATGATTACCAACATTAAAATAAAAGTGAGAATGTATTCCAAAATAAAAGATTGCAATTCGGAACCAACAGGAATTGTAGCGCCTAAAAGCTGATTATTTGGAAATAAAAATTTCAAAAGCAAACTCGCTGATACCGCTCCAATCGTTTGACTTATAATATATGGTACCAATTCTTTTATAGAAAATTTTTTAGCACAAACAAAGGCAATACTCACCGCGGGATTAAAATGCGCTCCGGAAATGTTTCCAAAAGAATAAATCAAAACCATTACTAAAAGTCCAACTGATATAGCAATGCCTGCATGACCAATAACTCCACGAGACTCCTGATTAATAATAATAGCTCCTGTAGCACAAAATATGAGAATGAAAGTTCCTAAAATTTCGGCAATGTACTTTTTCAGATTCATTTTAAATAGTATACTAAGAAAAAAACAAAAATATCGTTTTTTATATTTAGTTTATTTTATTTATACCATTTATTGTCTGAAATAAAAATTTGACGAGCTAATGATATGATTTATTAGTTCTGTTTTGTAAAAGTTTATCAAAGGGTTTGTGCATCAGTTCTGTCATATCTCTTCTTCCGTTTCAAATTCTTCATCTTCATCTTCAATTACAAATTCATCTGATGCATTTCGACCCATAATATTTAAATCTTTCAGTGTTAAGTTATCCAATCCTGTACTCTGTTCCCAGTGGTTGTTTTCTTTTTTTAAAATCTGTACAGAAATACCAATCCTTTCCTGAAATTCTTTTTCTACTTGAGCAACGGTGTTTTTGGGTTGAAGATCAATAAGTGTAGAAATATGTGTTTTCCTGATTTCTCCAACTTTACTATTCGTATCAATGGTGTCAAAAACATTGGAAGCCTCGTATTTTTTATGTGGCGATTTATAAAAAGACAAGGATAGAAATGGATAATAATCAGAAAATGTTTTTTGTATATCTTTTAAAACTGTTTTGTCGTTTATTTCAATATGCATCTTAGTTGAATTTAATGAAATTCAATTTTATAGAAAATAAAATAATTAAACAATGATGAAAAGTGTTATTATAAATGATTTATGATTTTTTATAAAAAAATCGAAAACTAATTAGAATCATATTTTTTTTAAAAATGGTCATATGAATTATTTCTTGATGAAATTATTTTTGATATGAATTAATTGGATAAAGGTCGGCGGAGGAAGATAATAGAAATAACTATTTCAAAATGTAGTAAACTATTGATCAAAAATAGCAGAATAAAAACTGTTCAATCTGTCAGGATATTATTTAAATTAATTAAGATAGAAACAGGTGTAGATTTTAAAAGATTGTGAACTGTTTCACTCGTTCAGGGGGAGGAAGTGAAATTCCTCCCTTTTTAATAAAACAGATCTGAGCTTAATATTTAAATATTTTTATACCATTAAAACAAATGATTATGACTTACACAACCTCACTTCGTATGGGTAACAAACATCAGGAACTCAATAAAATTCTCAGCTTCTATGAAAAAGATATAGACTTTCTAAAAACTTTACTAAACGAAGTAGTTGCTAAAAACAACGGCTTTGAAGTAAGAGCTGAAGCCGAACATTTTCAAAACCAGTTCATTATTCAACAAAGAAATATAGAAGAATTAAGAAAAAAGGTTTTATTAAACAAACAAGAAGCAGCTAAGGAAGCAATTTCTCATGCTGGTAAAGTTGATGAGAGACTGATTGCAGATATAATTACAACTGAGAAAGAAGTAGACCGAATTGAAATAATAATTACGGGTATCAGAAAAGAATTTAAACGATTTGTGGCAAACTGGTTTTGATGTTAAACGTATAGAAACAACGGAAAGTTTCAATTGCCATGAAGTAAAATGTAAATTATTGCTTTGGAACTATAGCAATTAAAAGACTCTTCTTTTAAAATAATAAGTAATTTGCTCTCATGCAGGAGCATCGTTATTTTATATTTAACAAGCCCATCAATATGGTGTCTCAATTTTTAAGCTCACATGAGGTTCCATTGATTGGTTCGATTGATTTTGATTTCCCCGAAGGCACACATGCCATTGGCAGATTGGATAAAAATTCGGAAGGTTTATTATTGTTAACTACAAATTCAAAAGTCACCAGATTATTATTTCATGGCAAACAACCACATGCCAGAACTTACCTTGTTCAGGTAATTAATCAAATAAAACCGGAAACAATAATAAAATTATCTAACGGAATTGCCATAAGTGCACCCGAGGGAAAAAAATATATTACCACACCTTGCAAAGTTAATTTGGTAAACAAGCCAATTTATATTCAAGATTTGACAACAAAAAAACTACATGAAAACGTTACCAATTCCTGGATAACTATTATTTTAACAGAAGGTAAATTTCATCAAGTAAGAAAAATGGTAGCCGCTGTTAAGCATAAATGTTTGCGTTTGATTAGAGTTTCTATAGAAGATATAGAGCTCGGTGATTTAAAACCTGGTGAGGTGAAAGAAGTAAGTGAGCAATATTTTTTTGAGAAATTGAAATTGTAATTAAACCAAATTTTTTCAGTTAACTTATTTATACGTGAATTTATATAGAATTATAATTAATAATCAAGAACATAAATTGCGTTTAATGAATCTTTGTAATTAGTATCTGCTCATTTAATTTTTCCTCAAAATAATATCCGTATCGAAATTTTCAATGAGTTAATATTTTTGAAATACAAATTCATTGCAGCCTAATCTTCCTCCAACGGTTATTAATTTAATAAGCATGTACCCTTTGTGTTTATAGAATTCGAAAATACCCTCTGGTTTTGAAACTTCGAAAGGATAGCCACCTAACCAATCAAGCAAGTCATACCACCAATTCATTCCACGTACCAGATTTTTTTTAGTAACAAATTTTAAAAGTAAAGAAGGAGCAATTGGATAAATGAGATGAACAAAAATGATAAGTGGTCGAAGCACAACAAATTTATTGTATAATATTTTTACTTTCTTCCAATAATTACTAAAAAAGGGTTGATAATTATATATAGCGATAAATAGTTTTCCGCCTACAGAAACACAATAATCTACGTTAGTCAATGCATTTGCCATATCGCCGGTATGATGCAAAACACCCCATGAGTAAACAATATCAAACTTGCCTAAACTAATCATGTAATCTTTATCTAAAACAGATCCAATTTCAATTTTCCATTCATCCTTATCCGGAAAATATTTATGTTTTAATCTTTGGGTGCAAGCAACAGAATCCGAATCGTAATCAAATGAAAAGACTTTTGCTCCCAGATGAACTGCAGCCAGTGAAAAAAGTCCACTACCACAACCAACATCAAGAAATGTTTTTCCTTTTAAACTATCCACACCCAACATTGCCTTTAAACTTTCTATAGCATTTAATATTTTCGCATCACTTAATAAACGTGAATATTTAGACCAGTTTTTTCCAAAGGCAAAACGATTGCCCACTTTAACTTCATCAGAATAAGACATAAAGAGTAATATTAAATTAATAACAAGCGCCTAAAAATGTTTTTTGTAAAGCCATTTATTATTCATTTGTGGCTTAAATAGGATGAAATTCACAAAAAGGAATTTCATCCTATTTACATGATATGTATAATTGCCAACTATTTAAAATTAAATATCCTACACTTTTATTTAGCAGTTACAAAGCTAATCTCTTTTGTTTCAATTTGCTGCAGCTTACTACTATTTTTTATACTGCATACAATTAGTTAGCTGCCATATTTTCAAAATATACATTTTTAATTTTCATGCCGATATAACAGGCGTTTTGTAAAATCTAATAAGGCATGGTAGTTCATCTTTTTCAATACCACAAAAGATAACTTAGTAAATATTTTGTTTTATATTTTTTTTAAAGCTATGAAAATAAAAAATTGGAGATATCAGTCATAAATGAAAAAACATCAATTCCGATGGCGTGTCAGTTTTAGCCTTTCAGATTTTAATTTAAATCAATCTTTATTTAGCAACGAATAGATCTCCGAATCTATAAATCTGCCATTAAAAAAATAATTCTCTTTAAAGTACGCTTCTCTAACGAAGCCTGCTTTTTCCAATAATTTTTTGGAAGCTGTGTTTTCAGGATTGATGTTGGCTTCTATACTATGAAGATTCATTTCTTTAAAACCATATTCAATTACTTTTTGAATGGCCTCAAACATAATGCCTTGTTGATGGTAGCCGGTATTGAGCATATAACCAACCTCCGCTCTGTAATGTTCGACAATAATCCTGTACAGGCCAATGTTTCCAATCTTCACATCCGGATTTTCTTTTTTAAATATGCCCCATGAAATGCCTTCGCCTTTTGATTTCATCATTTCCATTTTCTGAATCAACTCATGAATATCCTCAATTGATTTTGGAATCGGACGATCAATGTATTTCATGATATCCGGATCACGCCTCATTTCAAATAAAATGGAGGCATCTTTATCGGTTATTTCTTTAAGGATTAATCTTTCGGTATAAAGTATTGGAAAGTTCGTAAAATCGATATTGAGCATGTGTTGTTATTTTTTACTTTCCATTTAATACTTTTTTTGAAAAAGCTATATAGATTATTAGTAATAGTATTTTACTTGATGAATGATTTAAACCATGGAAGCACATCTATCAACGCATACACATAAGTATTTCTGTGGTCGGCATTTTCTCCGGCATTGAAAGATTGTCCGTTAGTTTTACCCAACAACCACTGATAATCTATAGCCAGATGGGCAAGATAATCCGGAACGGCTTCATCCTTCATACCATAATACGCTCTTAATGGAGTTACACTTAACCAGCGATAACCTTCAGATTCGTTGAGGATTTTCGACAACTTGTTATTGCCGGCTTTCATTTGTTCAATAAATTCAGGTCGTACATAATCTACAATCTTTGAAGTTGTTTTTTGTAAATGAGTAAGAAAATCAATTTTGAAATTGTAGAAATCTTCTGCAATAGCATAATATTTAGGAAGAATGCTTTTTTTAGCGAGCCCTGGCATATTGTAATAATGTTCAAATGAAAACAACAGATTGCCGAAAGCCGCCGGTGTAAAAAATGCATCAATCGCTCTGGGATTGGTCATTCCGCGCGTAAGAAACAAATTCAAATCTACCGGTGCTGCAGCAGTGGCAGAAGCTGTTACTGGAATTTTTGCTTCTTCCAAACGACGCAGGAATATCATATTACTATAACCACCTTGAGACCATCCCATGGTGAAAAAAGGACCTGACTTAATATTTTTCTTCTTAAGGAATTCCATGGAAGCCGAATACATATCCATACAGGCCTCTTCCGTTGCTTTTCGAGAAAAATAAGAATTAGGCTCTTTCGAATCTCCCAGTCCAATATAATCTGCGCTGATACAAACAAATCCTTGCCCACCGAATTGAGACAATATCAGTTTCATTTCCATTGACGATTCAATATTGGAAGGCACGTCTTTTTTACCAAACACGGTTCCATGTTGATAAGAAATCATGGGTACACCTTCTTTTACCTGATCTGGAATGGCAATTAGCCCTGTAGCTACCGTTGGCTTATTCATTTTTTCGGGTATGCTTGACTGATAAGTAAGCTTATATAGCGTCAGCCCGTTTTGGGGAGTAGCAAATTTCCCTTTGTAGTCTTCGAATGGAGTTGGTGCACTATTCAAAAACTGCTGAAGTTCCTCGTTCGTTATTTTATTCAGCTTTTCAGTGTTAAATTTAGCAATCTGTTCCGATTTTATTAATTGTCCTTTTGAAAATTGAACTTTCTGTGCAACTGAATTTTCTGAAATTACAAAAGCAATCATTGAAACAAACAGAAAATGTAAAAGAGTCTTTGGGGTCATTGTATAATGGTTTAATACAGCGCCAAAGGTAAAGATTATTATTTCTAGGATTTAATTGAAACAGGCTTTGTGGTTCTTTGTGTCTTAGTGGCAAACCAATCGCGCCTTTGCTCCCTTGCGTGCTTTGCGTGAAACTTCTTCGTGCTACTTTGTGCCTTCGTGCCTTCATGTCAAAAACTCCGCGTAATCTCAAAATTCTCTCTTCTCCGTGGTGAAAATAATTCGTGAATTTGTGGCTACCTCTCACCAAACGTTCCGAAGGAACGATTCATAAAATAACATTTCGGGCTAAAGACAAAATGTTCCAATGGAACATTGCAAACCAATCGCGTCTTTGCTCCCTTGCGAACTTTGCGTGAAACTTCTTCGTGCTAATTCACGCCTTAGTGGCGAGGAAAAAATAAATAATAAAAAAGTAAAAATAATGAATAAGGAAGTAGCAGTTACCAAAGTCAAATTTGAATATCGGTTGAGTCAACGCCAAACACCAAACAATAAATAATTCGTGGTTATCAAACCCCATTATTTACTTTCGGGATTTAATTTATGAAAACAAACATAAGAACAAACCAATAAAGCAAAGAACACCAAAGACATAACCCCAAAAGGAGCAATGGCATCGCCTACAGATATATGCGCATTAAATGCAGTTAAATACATAATTCCGTATCCAACATAAGCCCACTCTTTAAAGCGTTTTGGAATAGCAGGAACGATTAAAAGTACCAAGCCAATCAACTGTCCAATGCTCACTTCAAGTGAAAGATATCTTGGAATCATTAAATGGTTTGAACCCTCAATTGCCATTTTAGAATTCATTTGAATAGCACTTAAAGAGAATAAACAAATAATGCCTGTTGTTACCCAATAAATAATTTTGGTTGATTTCATTTTTTGATTTTTTAAGAAAGTAAATGTATATCAATTTGATAAAAAATAAACACTATTAATAATTTATGAGGTGCCAGTAATATAACGTTTGTTCCGATACTTGGGGGTAAAATAAAAATAAATCAACAATTTTTACTTTTTAATTTTGCATTTTGACTTTATAATTTACAAATGAAAAAAGCTATAGTAATCGGCGCCACCAGCGGCATAGGAAAATCCATCACTGAAATTTTAATACAAGATAATTATACGGTTGGTATTACTGGAAGAAGAGCAGAATTGTTGCAATCGTTAAAAGAAAAAAATACGGAAAAAATATGCTATAGCCAAATGGATGTACAAGATTTATCTTCTATTGAAACCATTTGCAATGAACTTGTTCATCAATTAGGTGGTTTGGATTTATTGATTATCTCAGCAGGAATTGGCGATGAAAATAAATCACTTGATTTTTCGATTGAAAACAATGTCATTAAAACTAATATACAAGGCTTTACTTGTGTTGCTGATTGGGGAATGAGATACTTTAAAAAACAAGGACATGGACATTTAGTAAACATCAGCTCTATTGCAGGAATTCGAGGAAATGGAGAGGCTCCATCTTATAATGCAACAAAAGCTTTTCAAATCAACTATCTGGAGGGATTGAGATTAAACGCAGACAAATCAGTCGCTGAAATTATTGTAACAGATGTTCGACCGGGTTATGTTGATACAGATATGGCAAAAGGCGATGGAATGTTTTGGGTAGCCTCTGTTGAAAAAGCAGCACAACAAATTTTTACTGCAATAGAAAGAAAGAAAAAAGTTGTTTACATCACAAAGCGTTGGCGTATTATTGGATTTCTGTTTAGAATAATTCCTTATTCAATACTGCAGAAATTGTGATAAGATGTCTCCTCTTAATTGATATTTGACATTCAAAAAAAGAGGAGTTTCAGTCTTCCCTAACTCATTGACCAAAAAGACAAGCCATCCCGAGTACTCATGATGGCTTGTTTTTTATGACACTATTTATTGATTAAAGTTGCAACTAATTTTGTTGGTTTTGCTAATCAATTTCCTCCAGAATAAATATTTCCTCAACAGGCTTTTCAAATATTTTTGCAATTTTTAATGCTAGTACAGTTGAAGGAACATATTTATTGGCTTCCATAGCATTTATTGTTTGCCTTGTAACTGAAACTTTTTTTGCCAAATCTTCCTGAGTTAAATTCTTAATAGCTCTTTCAATTTTTATCTTATTTTTCATCAGTTACCGTTTTTGAATTTTTATATAGTAGATAATTAAATCTAAAAATAAAAATTATCATTATAGTAAACATATTATATACCATTACAGAAAGAAATGTTGTACCATATATAAAAACGAAAGCTATTAAAAGCAAAATATTATTTACCAATAGCGCCCACAATAATGAGGTTAATCTGATATTGGCAATGAATTCATCCTCGGTTTTTTCTTTTGAAAAACCCACTAAAATGGCGCCAACAAGAAATAAAATACCAACAGTGGTGTTGGTTATGTTTATTTCAACCAATTGAAAGTATTGAGTTCTCCCAAAAAGTTCGTTATTTACAATTGCAAATACCTTTGTTTGAAGCCAGTTTGCCTCATAACCTGTTATGCTTAAAATAATTCCTGCAATAAATGCTGGGATGAAAATGAACCATCCAATTTTTTTGTACTTGTTAGGTAATAATAATTTATTTGTCATAATAATTAATTTAGTATAAAGGTACTGTATGTATTTCTTTTTGTAATGTATTTATTACATTTTGTAAGATATTTTTAACATTTTACTCAAAATTAGTTTGATCAATTCTGAACTTCAGACTTAAACAATTCCGGTTTCATTTTATAGGAAGTCAGAAAGAAAAAAAATTCTTAGTTGCATCTTTTCTGAAAAAGTGGTTATCAAAAATGAAGAATAGAAAATACGCGTTTTTCATTAGCTGCTCATGTATAAAACATTTCTATTAACGTTTTAAATGTACAAAAAGTTAAAAAGAGCACTTTTCTGAACTCAATACTATTATCACTCGCCTTGTGAAAAATGTTACAAATAAATTGTCTTGTTCTGAAATGGCCTTACAAAAACTAATTGGTTCGATATTCCCTGAAAAAATCTATTTTGAAAATAATAGTTATCGAACCACTAAAATTAATGCAGTAATCGAGTTTATATGTAATCTGGATAAGGGTTTAAACGAAAACTGCCTTGCATTTTTTGCAAGGCATTCTAGTAGTGCTCCCCTTAATGATAAAAGTTGAAGCGATAATACTATGAAAATTATAATTTTGATGAAAACAAGGTTAAAATGAATTCAGTAACAGTAACATCAAATATTAATGCTCCAATCCATAAAGTATGGGAATACTGGACTAAGGAAGAGCATATAGAACAATGGAACTTCGCGAGCCCGGAATGGCATTGTCCAACTGCAAAAAACAATTTAATAAAAGGCGGAGAATTCCATTATATAATGGCAGCAAAAGACAATTCAATGAGTTTTGATTTTTGGGGTACATATCAAAATATTGAGTCAGAAAAATTTATAGAAATAGTATTGGGAGATGGAAGAAAAATGTCGGTATTGTTTGAGGAAACAGAAAATAGGACTCTAATCACAGAAAATTTTGAACCAGAAACAGAAAATACGAAAGAGCTTCAACAAATGGGTTGGCAAATGATATTAGACAATTTCAAAAAATACACAGAAAATCAATTGTAGGGTTTATAAATATTGCTGAAAGTTGCAACCACCTTAACTAATTGGCTGTAAAAGCAAAAGCCATTCGCCGCGGCGAATGGCTTGTCTACTTTAGCTCCCCTTAATGATGAAAGATGCAGCTTCAATAAATTGATTGAGAACATAACTTTCGGAAAACTGAATAATTAAACTCTTGAAGGAAGAATTAAATAAGAAATATTATCTGCTAAATCTTTTAAAGAAAGCCCAAATGACTTCACAGGCATTCATATCTTGACTTGTCTTTCCAATAATGGCTTCATTCAAATATTGATAACCTTGTGGCCAAGTGTGCCCACCGTTTAAAACCACATAACTTACCACTTCACTACCATTTGTCCCACCTGAATAAACTCTTTGTTTAATAGTTGTTCCATCATTTGCAATGTCTGGTAAATCTGTAATAGTTGGTGTAGTATTGCAGCCATTAATGGCTACCCATTTGTCAATGGCTTGAAAATGAGATAATACCGTTCCGCCTGCTGTACCTCCTGCGGTCATTTGTCCTCCCGTAAATGGAACAAGGGGGTCTGTTGTTCCGTGAATATATATGGCAGGTACTGGTCGCCCGGGATTGCAATTCGGTGCAATGGTTGTTGCTTCAATAGTTGCTGCATCCACTGCAATAGCTGCAATTCGATTACTCAATTCACAGCCCAAACGAGAAGACATAAAACCGCCATTAGAAATTCCTGTAGCATAAATTTTAGTGCCGTCAACCGAATGATTGTTAATCATATAATCACACATTTGATTGAAAAAACTAACATCATTAATTCCTAATTGATTGGGAGTTGTAGGTCGTCCATCATTCCAATTGTTTTGTATTCCTGCAGGATAAACCAAAACCACTTTGTCTCTATCGGCAAGAGTTTTGAAATTAGCAATGTTTATCATTCCCTCGGGCGTTCCACTTCCACCGTGAATGGCAAATATCAAGGGCATTTCACCTGCATTATTGTAACCTATTGGAAGATACACAATAAAGCTTCTTGCATTCCCGTCAACAGTTAGGTTTACTGTTTTTTGCTCACTTGGCTTGTCTGCAGAGGTATTGGGGTTGTTGTCTTTTTTGCAAGAAATTAGTAAAAAAGTAATAGTTATTAATATGAAAATATGTCGCATAAGAGATTAAATTAGTTATCTAGTTTTAATTTAATGTCCTTTAGGACAATTATCAACTAATTAAGTTTAAAAATAAATTAATAGTGAATTAATAGCAAATTTGTCTTTCTCTGAAAGTTGCAACTAATACAACTCATTGATAATAAAAGAAAAAGCCATCATTGCTGATGGCTTGTCTAGTTGGGCTCCCCTAACAGACGAAAGATGCAGCTTTTTCAACAATCAATTACTTTAACTCAACCGGATTATTGATGGTTATTTTTTTTAATCCGCCGCCACCCATACCTTGAAAAAGATTTTCGCGAAGCGGGTTTCCTGTTCCATCATCCATCACCTTAAATTTTTTATCTCCTGATTGATACACAATAAATGAATCAAGTATTTTTTTATACTCATCAAGTCCAGTTTTGTTTATTGATTTTGGTAGCGATATGTCTGTTGTGTTAGCAGGTAGTTTTTCATAACCTATCAATGAAAAAGCAACTTGGTTTTTTAGGTCTGAAGCCTCTATGATTAGTCCTGGCAATCCGCCTAATTTCCAGGGCCCTGTACTATAAGGATAATCTTTACAAAACCA
>CANFGZ010000064.1 GCA_947446585.1 Chitinophagaceae bacterium
AAAGTCTAAACTTTTTATGTTTTCCTCGCCTTGTAATCCTACAGGTGCGTTATATTCAAAAGACGAATTAGAATCATTGGTTAAGGTTTTTGAAAAACATCCTAACCTATTTATTATGAGTGATGAGATTTATGAGTACATCAATTATCAGGGCAAGCATGAAAGTATTGCACAGTTTTCTGCTGTTAAAGACAGAACGATTGTAATAAATGGTTTAAGTAAAGGATATGCAATGACAGGATGGAGGCTAGGGTATCTTGCCGCCCCAATAATTGTGGCCAAGGCATGCGATAAACTTCAGGGGCAATTTACTAGTGCTACTAACGCTATCGCACAAAGAGCTGCTATTGCAGCCTTGTTAGGAGATATGACACCTACTCAGGAAATGGTTGAGGCTTTTAAATTACGAAGATCTAAAGTAATGCAACTTTTAAAAGAAATTCCTAATATTATTTGCAGCGAACCACCAGGTGCATTTTATGTATTTCCGGATGTGAAATATTATTTTGGTAAAAGTACTCCAGAAAAAACATTGATAAATAATGCTGATGATCTTTGTATGTACTTACTCAATACGGCACATGTTTCATCTGTTACCGGATCTGCTTTTGGAGAACCTAATTGTATCAGATTGTCTTTTGCAAACAGTATTGAAAATATCGAAAAAGGATTCGCGAAATTGAAAAAAGCATTATTTGATTTACAATAAATTATTTTTTTATTGCCAAAGAAATAAGTTTGTTGTGAAGCGCCATTACCTGTGGGATTAATAATGCAGTTTCATCGTTGGTTATTATAAAATCACATTTATTCATTTTTTCTTCTTCATTCATTTGGCCGTTGATTCTTGATTGAACTTCTTGTTTTGAAATATAATCTCGTTCCATCACTCTGCTGATGCGATTTTCTTCTGAAGCTTTCACTCCAATAACATAATCCAGCTCTTTTTCAGAATGACTCTCGAAAATCAATGCGGCTTCTTTGATTACATAAGGGGATGATTGTTTTGACATCCATTTGTGAGCAGCAGCAATCGTTGCAGGATGAACAATGCTGTTCATTAACTGACGCTTTTCTTTATTGTTAAAAATAATCTCAGAAATATAATCTTTGTTGAGGTGGCCTTCTTTATAGCTTTCTTTTCCAAATGCTGCAATAACAGATGAAATGATAGACTCGTCTTCATTCATCAGTTTTTGGGCTGATTTATCTGCATAGTAAACAGGGATACTCAATACTTCAAAAATAGAAGCTACAGTAGATTTTCCACTGCCAATTCCTCCCGTAAGTCCAACTTTTAGCATAATGCAGTTTTTGTGAATTATTCAGGCTGTTTTCTAAATGTCGGAGTTCTCTATTTATAGAAATCATTACTTAAATATTCGAGCGAAGTTATGAATAAGGAAAAACAACTTTCAAAAAAAACTAGCCATGAAATTTAGCATTATAAAGGGTAACAGCAGATTGATTTCTTGTTTTTCAATAATCTGCAACTTCAGTCCATTTTTCATTATGAATATCTTTCAATCTAACTAAACGAAATGCTTTAAAATCTTTAGTTTTATATTCCAGATTAAATATTAAAATATCATCGTTTGGTATTTCAGGATATGAATTGAATGATTTTACAGTAACTTTTATCAGGTAAAAATTGTCGTTCATTTTTTTATAAACATATGGGAAGCCCCACAAATCAGATGAGTAGGAAAACTTTGATTTTTCCGGGACATAGCTGTTTAGTTTTTTCAAAAAAGAATCATCTTTAGGTAATGCCTCCACTTCTTTTAATTTGTTATTTTGTATCAAATACATTTTTTGAATTGAGAATTCTTCAGTCATTGTAGTCCAGGAAATTACTTCACCGGGGATGTCTTCATTTAATTCTGTTTTGACTTTTAAATTTTTAAGTGTTTCTTGAAATTCTAAGAGAACTTTTTCGGTATAATTTGGATGCTTGAATTTACGTTTCAAATAATCCATTGAATATGAGTTTGAAGATTGCTGTGCATGTAGATTACTAAAAAGATTAATCAGGATTAAAAAAAAGAAAGTATACTTTTTCATTAAATGTAAATTAATTGTTGTTTTGGTTTTATTTCGAATATGCTTTTCACTGAAGTCAAATTTAAAATTAATTTCTAATAAAAAATATAATTTATAGACGTTTAAATAGAATAAGAGTAAGATTTAATTTAAAAATACAGTGATTAAAGAATGCAGGAAGTATTTAATGAGAAGATTTAATGCTATTTGAAATCTCTTGATTAATCAATACACTTAATTTTCTGGCACCAATGAAATTTAAATGATTGTTGTCGTAGAAATCTTTTTTGCTAAAGATAGAGCTATGACTATAATCGTAGAATGCACAGTGAAAGCTATCTGTAATTGAACGAATGAGTTCTGAATTTATTTTTTGTATTTGGTCACTCATATAAATTGAGTATGTTTTGTAAAGCGGGGGCGTGATTAAAATAGGAGTGATGTTTTTTTCTTTGAGCTTGCTAATTAATTCCATTAGGTCTTTTTTGTTTTCATTGATTCTGTTCAGTTTGAATTCGGAATTATGATGGCGTACATTCTGAAAGCCTTTCTCAAAGCTGATGCTGGGGTTGTTTTGCAAACTGTCTGTCCAAAGAAATCCGTTTTCTTTAAGCCCTGAAATCTGATTGGTTTTGAAATTTTGTTTTAAGAAGGTAAAGGTATTTTCGGGGCCGTAAAGAAAATATTTACTGTATTTCCTGAGATCATATTTTTTTGTTTCAGGGTAATTAATATCCCAAAACTGAAAATAAAAGAAATCTCTCCAGAATTCAATGCCATCGAATAACTGTTCGCCAAACGAAGTATAGGAAAGTCCAATTACTACAAATTTCAGATTGGGCATTCGATCTAGATACTTTAATGTTAATCTGCAGTCGTAAAATAAAGTTTGGCTTACATTACTCAAATTGTAGCCATATAATTTAAAGTTGGAAGGATCTACACCCTGTGTCATTCCGGAAGCACCCAGTACCAGAATCTCTATTGAATCTAATTTGCTTTCCAGACATTCTCTTTTGTATTTGTAACTATTATTTAAATGACTCAGTTTAAATTCCAGGAAGGCAAATAACAGTAAAAAAGAAATTGAAAAATAGAAAATATTTTTTAAAAAAACTTTCATTTTATTAAAATTAAATAAACCAAAGCGCATTAAAATATAATGTACTTTGGTTTATTTAGATGTACTTTTCGGATAGAAAATATTACTTTTTCTCTTCAGTAACTTTATTAATATTCGCAGTCCATTCCATACTAAGCGCACTTTTTTCAATTTTGATATAGCTTCCTGGACTTACTTCTAGACTCATAGTATTGTCTTCATTAATTTTGTTTACCGTTCCATGAATCCCGGCGATAGTTACAATCTTGTCGCCTTTCTGAATATTATTCATGAATTGTTTTTGCTGCTTTGCTTTTTTTGCTTGCGGACGAATCATGAACAACCAGAAGACGAGAATCATCATCACTAAAATAATAAGATTGGACATTCCTCCTCCTGCTGGAGCTTGTAAGAAAATATTTAATGTTTGCATGTTGTGGTTTTATATGGTTTAAAAAGTTGTATAAATTATTCTGTTTTCCCAATTACTGTTCCTTTAAGAATTAAAGTAGGGAATTCGGGATTGGCGTTAGAGGTTACTGTTATTGTCTTATGAGCTTCGCCTGGTCTTCTTTCGCTATTGAATTTTACTTTGATAAAACCAATTTCTCCGGGGAGAATAGGATGGTCTGGCTTCTCGGGAACGGTACATCCGCAACTGGCTTGCACTTGATCTATAACTAATGGTTTGTCTCCTGTATTCTTAAATCGGTAATTGTACTCCACAATTTCACCTTCTTTTACCTTGTTGAAATCATAAGTAGTATCAATGATCTGAACAGTTGTAGGGTCTTTTATTTCTTTTAATTCTTTTTTTTCTGCAACACCATTTTTCTTTTCCTGATTTCTGATGTCACATCCGGTAAAAAAAGTGCAAACACCTAAAATTAAGACAATCGTTTTTTTCATTTTCGTAAGTTTATATTATAACGTACTATTTTTAAAAGTTTTTTTATTGATCTTGTTTTCAGCAGTCAGCACTTTATGAATATTGTCAAGAAGCCCATTGATGAATTGTCCACTTTGTATGGTACTATATGCTTTTGCAATATCTATATATTCATTAATCGTAACCTTGGTTGGAATTGTTTCAAAAAACAGAAACTCGCAAACGCCCATCTGTAAAATAATTAAATCTAAAGCGGCAATTCTATCTGCATCCCAATTGTTTAATTTAGGCTTAATTAATTCCAGGGTAAAAGGCTCTTTTTCAATTACAGTTTTAAGTAAATCTTGTGCGAAATCGGTTTTTTCTTTACTCAGGATTTCTGTAAAAGTATATCCTTCAAATTTATTCAAATAATTCAAAACCAAGGTATGCATCAACTCGGCATCGTCATCCCAATTGATAAACAATTCTTCAATATGGCTAATAAAATTCTCATTAGGCAACATGAGTTGAGTAAATATAAATTCAAGTATTTTCTTCTCGGATTTTTTTTCTCTGGAAAGTGTTTCAATATAGTCCTTGTAATTTTCAGTCTGAGCCAGTTCGTTGTATATCTTTTTTAAAAGATCAATATCAATGAGATTTTCAAAAAACATTTCTTTCAATACGATATTGAAACTTTTGTTTTCAATTGTTTTCCATAATATCGAATTGCCGGAAATTTTAGTGTTGATATTTAAATCGCCTTCGGTTGGGAGATGTTTACTGGCTTTCTGACGAGAATCAGTTTCGGCATATCTGGCTACTTCCATAAGGAAAAAAACAAGATAAGTAAATAAATTGCGGCTTTGTTCGATTTTGGATTTAAGAATAACTGCTGGCTCTCCCGGCTTCGTATCGCCGCTTGCACTATCAACAGTATATAGTGTCTGCATCACTTTAACTCTAATATTTCTTCTGCTGATCATCTCTTTTCTCTTTAATTAAGAGCGCAAATTTAAGGTTTTTTAAAAGCTACTTCCAATTAAGATATTAATTAAGTGAAAATTTGTCGGTTTTGTACAACGTTTATCTGACAATCGAGTATAAATTATGCCAACAATTCCAATTCTGCCGTTTGGTATAATATTAGCCTACCTTTGCGTACCCAAATCAAGGGTATTAATTTTAAATCAAAACAAAACATAGAATTATGGCA
Organism: Chitinophagaceae bacterium; assembly: GCA_947446585.1. GTDB lineage: Bacteria > Bacteroidota > Bacteroidia > Chitinophagales > Chitinophagaceae > Ferruginibacter. The sequence continues at coordinate 5,233 of CANFGZ010000064.1, forward strand.
AAAAAGCTAAACATTACTCCACTACATGACAGAGTAATCGTGAAACCTGCAGCAGCAGAAGAAAAAACTGCTGGTGGTATTATCATCCCGGATACAGCAAAAGAAAAACCTCAGCGCGGAACCATTATTGCTGCAGGACCCGGGAAAAAAGATGAACCCGTTACCGTTAAAACCGGCGATACCGTATTATATGGCAAATATGCCGGAACCGAAATTTCAGTTGAGGGAGAAGATTTTCTGATTATGAGAGAATCAGATATTTTGGCAATAGTATAAATAAATTCAAAATTGAAAATTCAAATTTTAAAAAAATCGATTTTTTACTTTTGAATTTTAAATTTCTTCAAATTAAAAAACTCTAAAAAAAATTACCAACCATGTCTAAAATGATATTCTTCGATATTGAAGCTAGAAATAAAATGAAAAAAGGCGTTGACACATTAGCCAACGCTGTAAAAGTAACCTTAGGACCCAAAGGTCGCAACGTAGTCATTGAGAAAAAATTCGGTGCTCCTCAAGTAACCAAAGATGGTGTTACCGTAGCCAAAGAAATTGAATTGGAAGACCCAATTGAAAACATGGGTGCTCAGATGGTAAAAGAAGTAGCATCTAAAACGGCTGATATTGCTGGTGATGGAACCACAACTGCAACTGTATTAGCCCAAGCTATTATCGGCGAAGGTTTGAAAATGGTAGCTGCAGGTGCGAATCCAATGGATTTGAAAAGAGGTATCGATAAAGCGGTTTCTCTAATCGTAGAAAATTTAAAAGGTCAATCACAAACTGTTGGAAACGACAGCAAGAAAATTCAACAAGTAGCAACAATCTCTGCTAACAATGATGAAACTATCGGTAAACTAATTGCAGAAGCATTTGCTAAAGTTGGTAAAGAAGGCGTGATCACTGTTGAAGAAGCAAAAGGAACTGATACTACAGTTGATGTAGTTGAAGGTATGCAATTCGACAGAGGATATGTGTCTCCATACTTCGTAACCAACAGCGAAAAAATGGAAGCTGAATTACAGAATCCATTCATCTTGATTTACGACAAGAAGATTTCTGCCATGAAAGACATTCTTCATATTTTGGAGAAAGTAGCTCAAACAGGTCGTCCGTTGTTAATCATCGCTGAAGATTTAGAAGGCGAAGCATTAGCAACTTTAGTCGTAAACAAATTACGTGGCACCATCAAAGTGGCTGCTGTTAAAGCTCCAGGATTCGGTGACAGAAGAAAAGAAATGTTACAAGATATCGCGATCTTAACTGCGGGTATCGTTGTTAGTGAGGAACAAGGTTACAAATTGGAAAATGCTGATTTGACTTATCTTGGACAAGCTGCTTCAGTTACTATTAATAAAGACAACACGACAGTTGTTGGTGGTAAAGGAAAGAAAGTTGATATCACTGCCAGAGTAAATCAAATCAAAGCTCAGGTAGAAAATACAACCAGCGATTACGATCGTGAAAAATTACAAGAGCGTTTGGCTAAATTAGCTGGCGGTGTTGCGGTATTGTATGTAGGTGCTGCTACAGAAGTGGAAATGAAAGAAAAGAAAGACAGGGTAGATGATGCTTTACATGCAACACGTGCTGCTGTTGAAGAAGGAATTGTTCCTGGTGGTGGAGTAGCTTATATCCGTGCAGTATCTGCTTTGGATGCAAAAGTAAAAGGACAAATCGCCGACGAACAAACCGGTATGCAAATCGTAAGACGTGCTTTGGAAGAACCAATGCGTACATTAACTGCAAATGCAGGAATCGATGGTTCAATCGTTGTTCAAAGAATTAAAGAAGGTAAAGGAGATTTTGGTTTCAACGCCAGAACGGAAACATATGAAAACCTATTCAAAGCTGGTGTTATCGATCCTACGAAAGTAAGTCGTGTTGCATTAGAAAATGCCGCTTCAATCGCAGGTATGTTGTTGACTACCGAATGTGTAATCGCCGACAAACCTAAGAAAGAAGAACCAGCTATGCATGGTGGTGCTCCGGATATGGGGGGAATGGGGTACTAATTCAATTTGGTGATTTGGTGATGTTTTGATTTGATAATTTTTTGATGTATTAATTTTCAAATTATCAAATTAACACATCATCAAATTGACAAGCCTGCTCTTTAATTAGAGTGGGCTTTTTTTTGAATACAATTTCTAAATTTGATTATGAAATAAAATCAAGAATTTCTAATCAGCTCTACAATATTAGTTACTCCCATTTTTTGCATGATATTCTTGCGATGGGTTTTTACAGTGAGTTCGCTGATGAAAAGTTTTTCTGAAATGACTTTATTTGAAAATCCTTTCTTCAATAATTCAAGTATTTCAATTTCTCTAGAACTTAATTTTATTTTATTGACAAATTTATCATTGGTTACATTCACAATAGATTCGGCATTGGGGTCGATGTATTTTTCCCCTTTTATGATATGCTCCAATGCTGCAGATAGTATTTCAGCGCCTGAATTTTTCAACACATAACTGTCTATGTATTGTGCCGACAAATTATAATCAACTTCATTGGGTAAGTACATGCTTAAGATTAAAATCTTTATGAGTTGATTTTGTTTTTTTATATCTGGAAGTAATTTAAGTGTATTTTCTCCGGAAAGATTGATGTCTAAAATAAGTATTTCGGGCTGGTGTAACTTGATATGGCTTAATATATCTACTGCTTTTTCAATGAATCCAGTGATGCTGTAGCGTTTCGATAATTCAAGCGTATTGGCAACGCCTTTTGAAAAGTAGGGATGATCTTCTGCTATAGCGATGCTTACTTTTTTATTCATTATCAGTATTTTTAAATTCTATAGATATTTTACATCCTTGATCAGGTGATGTGTTTAATGAAAAGCTGCCATCGACATATGAGATCAATTTTTTTATCTGACTGAATCCCAATCCGTCTGTTGTATTATTTTTGTCAAAACCCTTCCCATTGTCTTCAATGAATATTGAAATGATTTCTTTTTCAAGTATAAGTTGTATGATGCAAAAATCAGCTTCAGCATGTTTTATAATGTTTTGTATCAATTCATGTAAAATATTATACAGCATGATTTCAGTTGAAAATGAAACCTGTTTTACAGATCCAATGTTTTCAAATTGAATTTTTAGTTTACCTGTTTTGTTTATTGATTGTATCAATTGTTGAATGGTAAGAATCAATCCGTTTTTTTGTAACAATAATGGTGAGATTTCGTGTGAGAATGTCCTTACCTCATCTGCCAGCGCACTGATGTCTTTTGCCACAAAATCGATTTGAATATTGTCTGCATCAGAATTGTTTTTGTTTACAAGAGAGTCGAGTTGTAGTCTGATTGCCGAAAGTCTTGCGCCAACCGAATCATGAAGCAGATTGCTGAGTCGTTGCATTTCTTTTTCTTTAAACTCGCTTATTGTATTGATGATTTCTTCCTGTTGTCTGCTTTTTTCTTTTAGTAATGTTTCGGAATATTTTTTGAAAGAGTTGAATCTGGCGGCGATAGCCATCGTCATGATAAAAATCTCAGCGCTTACGCCGGCATAAATGGAATTCATGGTTAGTATATTGTCAGGCAACCAATTTTTTTCATAACATAAATAAATCACCGACATTAAAATCAAGCTTAGTAAAGACAATGTAGTGTAATTGGAAAAAGGCACTTTCCTAATCATGCATATGAAAGATTCGATGGTAACAATTAGGATGATCAATGGTGATAAGATACGGTAAACATTCAGCCAGAATTGCTGAAATTCAAATTCTGAGAGAGAGGCGCTTATGATTCCCAGAATAAATATCAGTGAAAATACAACTATCACTATTTTATTAAAAGCATAAAATACAGGCTGTTGTTTTTTAAACTCAAGCATCTCATTGATGAACAACAGGAAAGGTATGAGACTGCCTGCAATGATTCCCATTCTAAAAACGTCATTGATACCGGGAAAATTTGGATACAGGTATTCAAATAGATATCCCATGTCTGATAAAAAATAAAGTAGAATCAGGAGAAGATATATGCTGTACCATTGAAAAACACGTTGCCTGAGCATGAAATACAAATAAGAATTGTAAATCAATAAGATCAATGCTAGTCCAATCAAAACGCCATGTAAAAGCGACGATTCCTGTGCGTGCCTGATATATTGCTCATCAGAGTAGAAAAAAACGGGCAGTATCTTTTTGGTATGTCTTTTATCAGCGGCGATGATCAGTTCGCAGGAATCATAAATAGCTGTTGATACCGGAAATACAAATTCATTGGCCAGGATACTCCTGCTCTTGAAAGGAAAATGATCTCCGGTTTTGCCGAACGTTTTTATGATTTCATTCTTTTTTCTGATCCATACTTGTAATACATTAATGTGAGGGTCTTTGATAACGAGCCATTGCGCCTCTTTGTTTATTTTATGTAAAGGGATGGCAAGAAAAACACTTTGAGCTGATTTTTTTAATGGAATCCGATTTGTAAGCAATGGCTGCCACTCGTAGTCTTTGATGTTTTTTAAATCTTCGGTAGAAATTTTGATTCCATCCTTTATTACATATTTGGATGATGATGTTGCAGCATTTAATTCGATGTCGTTGTAATGGATATTTATTTGAGCAGACGCACAAAACCCAATTGATATCATTACTCCAAAAAAAAGGATGCATTTTCTCATCTTCATAAAAATAAGAAAAATGGTTTGGGCATTATTTATTCTATAGAAAAATACTCCTTTTGGGGTATAGGTGGAGAATTTTATATCTGATAGTTTTGACAATTCTCAATATCCTTTTAAAATCTTGGTCGTACTCCTTCTTGATTTAATTTTTCTTTTTATCTAAAAATTACTTAAATGAAAAAGTCAGCTAATTTTCTAAGGCCAGCATCATTAACTTTCTACTGTATTATGTCAATGTTTTTGTTGTTTTCAAGTGTTGCCAAAGCTCAGTATTTTAACTGGGCTTTTGCTTATGGCAACAATGGTTCTTCCGGTTATTCAGTAACTACCGACCAGCAGGGGAATATGTATGCTGTTGGAGAGTTCAGAGGCGGAATCGGATATCTTCAGGATTTTGACCCTGGGCCTGGTATATATAATCTTTATGAAGGGAATGGCAGGGGCTATATTGTCAAATTTGATGCTTCACGAAATCTGATTTGGGCAAAAAATTTACCTGTAAATTTTGTGGATATCACTTTAGATAACCAAGGAAATGTTTACACTGTGGGTACTTATGGTGGTTCGCCTGATTTTGATCCTGGGCCAGGTGTCACCACCTTACCTGCTCCATCAGATTACAATGGTTTTTTACTGAAGCTCAACAATCAGGGTGATTTTGTTTGGGCCAAATCTTTAGGGGGAACATTCCGTAACAATGCGTCTTCTGTTGACATTGATAACAATGGCAATATTGCCATCGCCGGTGCATTTACAGGCAGTAATGATTTTGATCCCGGTTCTGGAAATGCAATACTTACAGCTCTTGGTACTTTCTGCCCATGTAATGATGGTTACTTAATGAAACTAGATTCTGCTGCTAATTTTTTATGGGCGTTTTCCTTAGGGGGAGGAGTTCAGGATTTTGGAAGATCGGTAGATTTTGATAACAATGGAAATCTTTATTTAACAGCAGTTACGAGTGGTAATCCTACATTAACTTTCACTACAGGTGCTTCTGTTGTTGTTCCAACTACTTCCCCTAATTCAGGGAATGCATTGATATTAAAATTTTCATCTGCTGGCGCTATGATTTGGGCAAAAAGTGTAGGAACGGATGCTCAATTTGAACCACAGAATGGCACGGTTGATGATAATGGCAATGTAATCATGACAGGGTATTGGAATGGAATTAATGTAGATTTCGATCCGGGGCCAGGTGTTTACAGTCTAACCGGAGAGGTATATGATATTTTTGTTTGGAAACTAAATACCAACGGAGAATTTGTATTTGCAAAAAACATTGGAGCGCAAGGTGCCAACTTTAGATTTGATGATAAATCATTCACGGTCGCTACAGACAACTCAGGAAATATTTATGTAGGAGGATTATTTGGCGGCAATTGTAATTTCGGTAATGGAATTTCTCTTACCGGAAGAACAGGAGGAACTGGCGGTGATGGTTTTATTGCTAAGATAAATCCACTTGGAACAACCTTGTGGGCAAAG
>CANFGZ010000065.1 GCA_947446585.1 Chitinophagaceae bacterium
ACAGGTAAAGACCTTTATACATTAGCTAAAATAAAAGCTGCGAGTTTAGATGAAAGTCTTGATAAAAAGTTTGGACTTGAAATAAAAAAGTCTTTTACTGATACAAGTGTTGTTATGTCAGAAGAGAAATTTTCAGTAATTAAAAAAGAAAATATAATTAAGGCAGTATATCCAAAATTCGGAGGATTCACCATTCACAATCTGTTCGAATTCTTTATGGTATTCGTTGTGCTTTGTGGTGTTGCTTCTGCATTATTGTTTATGCTAGTACCAAGATTAAAAATAATGATGCACAATGCATAATTAATAAATTTATACCGATAAAAAAAGCGACTTTTCAGTCGCTTTTTTTATTGAACTCCTTTTATCTTTTCCTGAAAAAGAAGGATTTTTAACAAAGAAATGCTTTTTAATATTCTGCCAGTTTCCTGTGTGAAGAAACTGAAGGCTCAATTTTTTTCTCAGAAAAACTTAGCTTTTGTACCCACAAATGCAAGTACATTGGCTTTTTCATCCGCACTAAGATTGGCTTTTACAGCCATTCTGTTCATTATTGGTCTCCATTCTTTCATAGTGAAATGACTGGGATCTTTTAATTTATGACAACTTCCACATTTGGCAGTATAAGTTTTTTCACCATCCGGAATTGATGCCACACTTTCTGAAACTTCAGTAGTAGATACTGCAGCTGTATTGCTTTTAGTTGGAGATGATTTATGACTGCAAGCAGATAAAAACAAAAATGTTAAAAATGTACCCGAAAAAAATAGTTTTGAAATTTTCATGAAATAAATTTTGATGATAAAAAATTAGTCGATTATAGCTGCTCCAAAGTATTTATGTAAAATTTGAGGAAGATGAATTCCTTTTTCTGATTGATTATTTTCAAGCAATGAAGCCACTATTCTTGGTAAAGCTAATGAAGATCCATTTAATGAATGCAATAACTGTGTCTTACCTGCCTCATCTTTATATCTGATTTTCATTCTGTTTGTCTGAAAAGTCTCAAAGTTACTTACCGAACTTACTTCCAGCCATTTTTGCTGAGCTGCACTATACACTTCGAAATCATAAGTTAATGCAGAAGTAAATCCCATATCGCCGCCGCACAAACGAAGGATGCGATATGGCAAATGCAATAATTGTAAAAGTTTTTCCACATGCTCAACCATGTCTTCTAAAACTTTATAACTATCCTTAGGATGAACCAGCTGAATAATTTCAACTTTATCAAACTGGTGAACTCTATTCAGTCCTCTTACATCACTTCCAAAACTTCCCGCTTCTCTTCTGAAACAAGGGGTGTATGCCGTCATCTTTACTGGCAATTCATTTTCTTTAACGATTTCATCTCTGTAAATGTTAGTTACCGGAACTTCCGCTGTAGGAATCAGATACAATCCATCTGCAGTTATATGATACATTTGTCCCTCTTTATCTGGCAGCTGACCGGTGCCGTAAGCCGTTGCCTCATTTACCATTAATGGTGGCATAAACTCAACATAACCCGCATCGGTATTATAATCAAGAAAAAACTGAATTAAAGAACGCTGCAATTTTGCTCCTCTTGCTTTATATAAAGGAAATCCGCTTCCGGCAATTTTTGCTCCTGTTTCAAAATCAATAAGCCCATAATCTTTAATTAATTCCCAATGAGGTTTTGCTGTGGCGCCTAAAACAGGAATTTCGCCTCCCTTCCTGACCACCTGATTCTCTTCGGGGGTTTTTCCTAAGGGCACACTGTGATGAGGCAAATTGGGAAGTTGTAAGATATGTTTATTAAACCCATTTTCAAGTTCTTCAAGTTTTACAAGTTGTGTGGTCAACTCATTTTTTAACGAGGTAACTTCATTTTTTTTAGATGCAGCAGCTTCCTTTTCACCCTTGCCCATTAAAATTCCTATCTCTTTTGAGACAGTATTAATTGTGGCTTGAATTGTTTCCGTTGAAAATTTTACCTTTCTGAGTTCATCATCAATTTCCAAAAGTGTATCCACTAAACCTATGTTTGCAAAATTTCGGGCCGCCAATCTTTCTTTTACCAAATCGGGATTCTGACGTATAAAGTTTACTTGTAGCATCTGTTTTTTTATTCTTTTTATAAATCAATAAGATGGCAAAGATAATCGGGATTTGGTTATTACTTACATTTGCGTCATGCAACAAATGGAGGAAGATTTACAGGTAAGGTGGCTAAAACTCAGGATTAAGCTTAAAGAACGATTTGGCATTAAGCCGGATATGAATGGTGTTTTATTGATTATCGGTGTTCAGGAGTTGGGTCAAGGCCCACAGGAATTTAGCAAAGAACAAAAACAGGATTTGATGCATATTGCCATTTGCTCAGTACTTTTGCCCAGCGGATTTTATAGTTTTGATGGAAAAGATGATGAAGGTTGGCCACATTTCACACAAATGAAACCTTTGCCTGCATTTGACCTTTTCGAGCAAGAAAATTTCTTAAAAGATCATATTTTGCTTTATTTTCAATCTCAGGAATTTATTTAAACAAACATAAAAAATGAAAACAAGAACAATTCTGATGTCAATGGCTTTTATCGGCCTTTTTTCTGCTTTTGCTACTGCACAAAGCAAAACCGCAACCCAAAAGCCTGCCACAGTAAAGGCTGAATCTAACCCCGGAAAAACAAAAGTGAAAATCACTACCAGTATGGGGGTTATTATTGTCAGACTTTATGATGCCACGCCTAAACACAGAGATAATTTCATTAAACTGGTTCAGCAAGGCTTTTACGACAGCTTGTTGTTTCATCGTATCATTGAAAACTTTATGATTCAAGGTGGTGATCCAATGAGTAAACATGCTGCTCCCGGAGAAATGCTTGGAATGGGTGGTGGAGATATGGAAAGAATTCCTGCCGAATTCAACAGTAATTTAATTCATAAAAAAGGAGCCTTATGCGCAGCTAGAGATGGTAATCCTGAAAAAGCAAGCAGCGCTTGTCAATTTTATATTGTTCAGGGAAAACCAAGTACTAATGAAGAGCTAGATATGATTGCTCAGCAAAATGGTACCAAGTATACCGCGGAACAGAAAAAAATATACACAACTATTGGTGGCACTCCCTTCCTGGATATGAATTATACTGTTTTTGGAGAAGTGATAAGTGGAATTGAAGTTGTTAATAAAATTGCTTCCGCTGAAAAAGAAAGTTCTGACAGACCAAAAACAGATATTCGTATGAAAATGGAGATTTTGAAATAAAGTCACCCAATTTAATTTAATTTACAAAAATTTTCAAAACCAAAACATTAAAATGAATTATCCCAGTCATTTAAAATACACCAAAGATCACGAATGGATTCTGATATCAGGAAATACTGCAACCGTTGGTATTACTGATTTTGCTCAAAGAGAATTGGGCGACATTGTTTTTGTAGATGTCAATACAAAAGGAAAAGCTCTGGCCTCAGAAGAAGTTTTTGGAACAGTAGAAGCCGTAAAAACAGTTAGTGATTTGTTTATTCCTGTAGCCGGAACTATTACCGAAATTAATCCCGCTTTAGAAGCAAGTCCCGAACTAGTAAACAGTGATCCTTATGGCGAAGGCTGGATGATTAAAATGACCATGAATAATCCATCTGATGCAGACCATCTGATGACTGCTGAAGCATACAACGAATTGGTAGGTTGATGATAAAGATTTTACTTTGAAGCCAATACCTTTCAAACATTTTATTCCCGGAATACTCTGGTTTATACTGGTTCTGGTATTAATTTGCCTGCCCGGTCAGGATGTACCCAAAATAGACGCCTGGTCTGATTTTCTCGAAAGCATACATTTCGATAAAATGGTACATGCCGGTATGTTTGGAGTTATGGCACTGCTTTTTTGTATGCCGTATTACAAAACCGATTTGTCCTTAACTGAAAAAAACAACCGTTTTATCTGGGTTGGGCTATTAGCCTGTATTTGGGGCCTTACTACTGAATGCATTCAACTTTATGTACCTGGAAGAAGTTTTGATTTGTGGGATTGGGCAGCCGATAGCTTTGGTGTAGGTGTGGGTTTACTATTTATGAAAAGATTTAAAAGGGTTTAGGGCTATCAGATGAACATGAGAAATTGAATCAGCGCGCTCTATTCGCTTGTTTCCTACTTAATAACAACTTAACTTTGAAGATATGCTGAACGTAAAGAACATGGAGTATAATACTACCAGAAATCATTTGATTATGAAAGAATATGGCAGACATATTCAGAAGATGGTAGAATACCTCACTAAAATAGAAGATAAAGACATCAGGCAAAAAAATGCCAATGCCCTAATTGAACTGATGGGATTTCTAAATCCACACTTAAAAAATGTTGAAGATTTTCGTCATAAATTATGGGATCATTTATTTTTAATCAGCAATTTCGAACTGAATGTAGAAAGTCCATACCCTATTCCAACAAGAGAAACACTTAAAGCTAAACCTGAAAAATTAAGATACCCTAAAAATTATCCGCGTTTCAATCACCTTGGAAAAAATATTGAACACGTAATTGATAAAGCACTTAAAGAAGAAAATCCTGAAAAGAAACAAGGCTTCGCAAATGCAATTGCCTATTACATGAAACTTACTTACAGCAACTGGCATAAAGAACTTGTTCACGACGATAATATTCAATCTGAATTAACTTCTATAACTAACGGCGAACTTGAATTTAACAATCGACCGTTTGTAAAACACAGAAACGATTCCCACAACGACAGAGACGACTATGGCAACAATGGCGGACGCAATCAATATCGTCAGAATTTTGGAAGCCGAGACAATCGTGGCGGTGGTGGTCAGGGAAGAGACAATCGTGGTGGTGGTCAGGGAAGAGACAATCGCGGCGGTGGTCAGGGAAGAGATAATCGCGGCGGTGGTGGTTCCGGCAGAGACAACAATAACAGGAATTTTAAGAAACGCTACTAATTTGATTTCAAAAGCTCAACTTTTTTTAAATATTTCCAATTCTAACTATTCAACTTTTTTTACGCTTTCAATTTAAATATTCATCTTTGCTCCCAAAGAAATTTATTTGCCAATGAGCATTTTTGAAGTTACCGGTGGAAAAAAATTATCAGGAGAAATTATCCCTCAAGGTGCAAAAAACGAAGCCCTCCAAATTATCAGTGCTGTATTATTGACCAAAGAAGAAGTGGTCATTAAAAATATTCCAGACATTATCGACGTCAATCTTTTAATTGAATTACTAAAAGAGATGAGCGTAAAAGTAAATCGCATTGATCGGCACACTTGTCATTTTAAAGCCGATGATGTGGATGTTGATTATCTGTCAAGTGAATCCTTTCACAAAAAAAGCGGAAAATTAAGAGGCTCTGTAATGCTGGCAGGTCCATTATTGGCCAGATTTAAAAAAGCGTATTTACCAAAACCAGGCGGAGATAAAATTGGCAGAAGAAAATTAGATACACATATCATTGGGTTTGAAAAATTAGGCGCCATTTATACTTACAATGAGCCCTCCAATTGTTTTCAGCTTGAAGCCTCAGAATTAAAAGGAACGTTCATGCTGCTGGATGAACCCAGCGTTACAGGAACAGCAAACATATTAATGGCCGCTGTTCTGGCTAATGGAACAACAACAATTTACAATGCAGCTTGCGAACCTTATATTCAACAACTGTGTAAAATGTTGATTCGAATGGGTGCCAAAATTGAAGGCACAGGAAGCAATATGCTCATCATAAATGGTGTAGCGGAATTACAGGGCACAACTCACCGTATGTTGCCAGATATGATTGAAGTAGGCAGTTTCATTGGTTTGGCGGCCATGACCCAAAGTGATATTACTATTAAAAATGCTGGTGTTGCTGAGCTTGGCGTTATCCCTGATAAATTTCAACAGTTAGGCATTAAATTAAACATCAAAGGAGATGATATCCATATCCCCTCTCAGAATCTTTACGAAATACAAACTTTTCTTGAAGGTGGAATTCTTACCATTTATGATCATCCTTGGCCTGGATTAACTCCAGATTTGCTGAGTATAATTTTAGTTACCGCTATTCAATCGAAAGGAAGTGTACTGATTCATCAGAAAATGTTTGAAAGCCGTTTGTTCTTTGTAGATAAACTAATTGAAATGGGTGCACAAGTAATATTATGTGATCCACACAGAGCTGTAGTTGTAGGTATGGAGAGACAGAAAAAATTAAGAGGCATTACCATGAGCTCACCGGATATCCGCGCAGGTGTTGCCTTATTGATTGCAGCACTCAGCGCAGAAGGAAAAAGTACCATACAAAATATTGAACAAATTGACAGAGGTTATCAATTTATAGATACCCGGTTGAAGGCTCTGGGTGCGGAGATTGAGAGGAAGGGGTAGGTGATGGATAAGCTGAAAAAAACTGGATACTGGATAGGTTCAAAATGTTCGGGATGTTCAATGCCTGTAAGCAGGAGTTCAAAAGGTTTCATTCCATTAAGCAGTAACGTTTTGAACTTATTGAACAGATTAAACCTTTTGAACAACAACAAACCACACCAAGTAAAAAATAAAACATAATCAATTTCCCCTTTGGGGGACAGAGGGGGCTACAAATATGAGTCATTTACATCATAAAATTTTAATCATCACCGCGCCTTCAGGTGCAGGCAAAACTTCCATCACTCATTTTCTGATGAAAACATTACCTGTACTTTCTTTTTCAGTTTCGGCAGCAACAAGAAATGCAAGAGATAATGAGAAAGACGGTGTAGATTACTATTTCATCTCAATGGACGAATTCAAAAAAAAGATTCAGCAAAAAGATTTTGCCGAATGGGAAATGGTGTACGAAGGAAAATATTATGGCACCTTGAAATCTGAATTGAAAAGAATCTGGGGATTGGGAAAAGTTCCGGTTTTGGATATTGATGTAAAAGGGGCCTTGCATGTACAACAGCAATATCCCGAAAACACACTCAGTATTTTTGTTGAACCCCCATCTGTTGATGAATTGAAAAAAAGATTATTATCAAGAGGTACAGAAAGCGAAGATTCTCTTAACGCAAGAGTAAACAAGGCTTCTTACGAAATTGCGTTTAAAGATCATTTTGATAAAATTATCGTTAATGATAATCTCGAAAAAGCCTGTATTAAAGCCAAAGAAATAGTAGAATCTTTTTTAAACACATAAACCCAACTTTAAAGATGTTCGGTTGATTTTAGTATTTTTATATTATGGATTGGATAGCATTACTTGCAATTTTCGTTTCTTTAATTTTTATCGGCTTTCTTTCGGGCATTGAAATAGCTTTTATTTCTGCCAATAAATTATCTATTGAATTAAAGAAAAAACAGGGCACCATTAGCGGAAAAACCTGGGGTCAGTTTTCCGACAATCCAACCCGATTTATAGGTACCATTTTAGTCGGCGTAAATATTCTTCTCGTTATTTATGGTTTATTAATTGGAGACATGCTTTCTCCTGTGTGGGAATGGATTAAGAAACTATTACCCAAATCTGCATCAGATTATGTAGACTACATCAGACTTCTAGTAGAAACCGTTCTCTCTACTACTATTATCTTGTTTACCGAATTTATTTGCAAAGCTTTTTTCAGGGCCAGAAGCAATGCCATATTAAATTCGGATATCATCAGCAATATCACTCGATTTTTTTACTGGCTCTTATCTTCCGTTTCCACTCTGTATGTAAACATGTCTGAATGGATGTTAAAATATATTTTTAATGTTAAAATAAGCAATAAAAAAGAAGCCTTTACAAAAATTGATCTGGAACATTTTCTGCAACAAAGCAAACATAGTGATGATGATGACAGTGATAACCATATCAATAAGGAATTATTTGAAAATGCCTTGTCACTGAGCGATATTAAATTAAGAGAATGTCTGATTCCTCGAAAAGAAATTGAAGGCGTTGAATTTAAAACAACAATAGCAAACGTAAGAGCTAAATTTATTGAAACCAAATTAAGTAAAATAATTGTTTACGAAAACAACATTGATAATATTGTTGGTTATGTTCATCATCTTGATCTATTTAAAAATCCCGGCTCGCTGAAAGATGTCATTCATCCTATTCCAACAGTGCCCGAAACCATGAACGCCAGTGATATGATAAACAAATTCAGCAAAGAAAGAAAAAGCATAGCCTGGGTAGTTGACGAATTTGGTGGCACCGCCGGAATTGTAACTATGGAAGATCTGCTTGAAGAATTGTTTGGCGAAATTGAAGATGAACATGATGTTCCGGAAACTTTTGTTGATAAACAAATTGCACAGAATGAATATGTTTTCAGCGGCAGACTAGAACTGGATTTTATATCACAGAAATACCACATTATTTTTGAAGGAAATGAAGAAGCCGAAACATTATCGGGCTACATCATCCAGAATCACGAATCCATTCCAAAACAAAAAGCAAGAATCATTATTGGCCATCTTGAATTCGACATTCTTAATGTGAGTGATACAAGAATTGAAACGGTGAAAATAAAAGTGTTGAAATAATTTTATCATGACCATCGCTGTTCAAATCAATTCTTCCTCTAGCAATAGCAATTTTTTTGGGGATTTTAATTATGCTTATTTTTCATTACTCTCCACACTACATAAAGATTTTAAAATCATTTTTATCAGTGATCAGCCTTTCGACCCTTGTATCTTTATCGAACCCAATATCGAACTTGTTACTTTAAGCCCGCAAATTCGTAATAGTATTTCGGCAAGAATATGGTACACGATTAAACTGAAAAAAATCCTGAAAAAAAATAAAATCGATTTCTTCTTCAGTAATTCTTCTTTCTGTAATCTGAAACAATGGTCAAAGCAAATCATTTTTATTGCCGATGATACTTTTTTGAAAAAGAAAAGCATGGAAAAATATATTCATGCCAGTTCTTTTATCGTTACTTCTAATGAATATATTCAAACAAAATTAAGTGAGCGATTTCCTGCACTCATCAATAAATTATTATTTATCCCTCCTTTTATCAGCAACAATATCAAGCCTATTAATTATAGTCAGAAGCAAGAAGTGAAAAATATGTTTAGCGACGGTGTTGATTATTTTTTGTTTTATGCAATACATACAACAACTGCAAATATCATTATGACGCTTAAAGCTTTTTCAATTTTTAAAAAATGGCAACTTTCAAATATGAAATTGCTGATTGTTATCGGAGAAAAGCAAAATAAAAAACTATCAGTAGAAATTGAAAATTATAAATTCAGATCTGATGTGAAATTTTATCATGAAAACAATACTGATGTACTTTGTTCAGCTGCCTATGCTTCTGTTTTTCTTCCAGATGGATTGAAAACAGAAAACAAAATGCTGGATGTTATGAAAATGAATATTCCTATTCTGCTTCCCGAACATGATTATTATCAATCTTTCTTTAAAGAATCGGCGCTTTACTTTTTAAATAATGAAAGCGCTTTATCCCAAAAAATGATGCTCGTTTATAAAGATGAAAGCACCAGATCTTCGATTATTAATTCTGCTCAATTAATCACTTCCGCACTTAATCCGAATACCGTTGTCGAAAAAATAATCAATACAATTATAAAGCCGAAGGTGTGATAAACGCATTACCTTTGCGAAAAATAAAAAAATGGAAAAATCTACCATTACCATAGATGTGATTTTAGATCCGAATAAAATACCTGAACAAATAAACTGGCAGGCCAGCGACAGCACAGCCGAAATGATTCAACGTTCTAAAGCAATGTGTCTTGCTTTTTGGGATGGAGCGGATAAATCTGCACTCCGGATTGATCTTTGGACGAAAGACATGATGGTGGACGAAATGGGCGATTTCTTTTATCAAATGATGATGACCATGGCAGATACTTTTAAAAGAGCAACAAAAAACACGGTACTGTCTGAAGAAATGAAAAGCTTTGCAAAAGATTTTTATAATAAATTCAGGGAGGATATGATTAAAGATCAATCCTAAAATTATTTTAAATAAACTATCGTTTCACTAAAAAATAAAAACATGTCACTCGAACTGAAAATTATGGCCGAAATGAAAGAAGCCATGAAATCAAAAAACGAAGCTGCTTTAAGAGGACTCCGGGCCATAAAAGCAGAGATTATAAAAGCCAAAACTGAACCCGGCGCATCAGGTGAAATTGATGAAGCAACAGAGCAGAAGTTTTTACAAAAAATGATGAAGCAACGTAAAGATTCTCTGGAAATTTTTGTGAAACAAGGAAGAGAAGACCTTGCTGAAAAAGAAAGAGAAGAAATGCTGTTAATAGAAAGATTCCTGCCACAGCAATTATCTGAAGCAGAAATCAGAGATGCGGTAAAATCAATTATTGCTGAAACTGGCGCAAGCTCTGCCGCAGATTTGGGAAAAGTTATGGGCGTTGCTTCAAAACAATTGGCAGGAAAAGCTGATGGAAAAACAGTCAGCACTATTGTGAAAGAATTACTGTCATAACCTGTTTTTTGGCTTTATAGTGATTACCCACTCAAATAAAGATCAATGCTCATTGATATTTTTTTTATTGCTTTGATGTTCCTTGCTGCAGCTAAAGGAATAAAGAATGGTCTGATTCGATCATTATTTTCTTTTATGGCTCTTTTTGTAGGATTGGCTGCAGCAATAAAACTTTCTGTTTTTTTAACCAATTATCTTTCAGCCAACTTTAATGCTCATGGTAAATGGTTGCCCTTTCTTTCATTTATATTAATCTTTGCTTCATTTGTTATTTTGTTTTTTTATCTGGGAAAATTTTTCGAAAAAACAACAGAAATGCTGATGATCGGATGGCTTAATAAATTTGGAGGCGTATGCCTGTATATGCTTTTGTATGGCATTATGTATAGCGTATTATTGTTCTATGGGAAACAAATGAATTTATTATCCAATGAATATATAAGCAAGTCTATATTTTATCCATTCGTAGAACCTATGGGGCCAACACTCATCGATTCGCTTGGGAAAATAATCCCTTTATTTAAAGATTTATTTTTACAAATAGAGCATTATTTTGAAGAGATTCCGAATAAAATCAACTAATATTTTCAAGTATTCTATGAATTAGCTTAATTTTAAGCCGATTGCAAAAAAAAGCAATTATTAAACTATTTTTTAAAGAATGGACTACTCAATAAAACAAGACGGAAAATTCAAGTTCATTGAAGAAGGTCAGGGTGAGACGTTAATGCTGCTTCATGGATTATTTGGCGCTTTGAGTAATTTCAGAAGCTTGATAGAGCATTTCAGAAAAACACATAAAGTAGTTGTTCCAATGCTTCCTCTGCTCGAACTTGATTTACTTCATACTTCTGTAGGCGGATTGCAGAAATTTGTTAATCGCTTTATCGAACATCGTAATTACAACCATATTCATTTAATGGGTAACTCTCT
>CANFGZ010000066.1 GCA_947446585.1 Chitinophagaceae bacterium
ACCGATGCTGTTTGAGTATACGTTTGCCCACCTTGCGACTTTGTGCCTGTAATAGTAAAAGTAACGGTTTGTTCTACATCAGTTAAATTTTTTAAAGAACCTGAAATTATACTTGTTGTTCCATTTGATGCAATTCCTGTAATTTCATTTGTTTTATCTCTGGTCCAGCTTAAAGTTGTTCCAGGTTTATAATTACTAATTAATATTTCACTCATAGGAAGCTCTGAACAAATTATTTGACTATAAGGCGTTATGCTAAACATCGACAATGAAATAATGGCTGAACCGTTTAAATTGGTAGTACATGAATTACTTAGCTTAGTAGCAACTACTGTATAAGTGCCTAATGAATTAAAATTTCCAAAATTAAATGCTACACCTGACCCTACTATCGGGCTACCATAAATATTGTCGTTTAACTTTAACTGGTAAGACACTCCGATCTCTGAATTACTTATTCCAATTGGTAATAAATTTCTGGTGTAAGGATTGTAAATGCCTCCACCTGTCATACTAAATGCTGTTGGTAATGGTAATGGTGCATTTATTGTTGCTGATGCAGGTAACGAAACACATCCGTCTGAATTTCTGGCTTTGATAGCATACAATCCAGATGATAAATTAACAAAAACTCCCGTAGTGTTAATGAAATTGGAGTTATTGATACTAAAACTTAATCCTGATATGCCTGAACTGATATTAATAGAACCTGTTGAAGTTGAACAAGTAGGTTGCGTGACTGATAAATTAGGTGAGACTGGGGTTGATGAAATAGTTAAATGTAAAGTAACAACCGAATCACAGCCTGATGCATTGGTGAACGTATGCGTTGGACTTGATGATACAGTATATGTTGTTCCGTACCAACTAAAACTATCGCATACAGTTGCAGTAGTATCGCCGATATTAGAATGCCTAATCGTTAAATGAAGGGTAACAACCGAATCGCAACCTGCTACATTCGTGAATGTATGCGTTGGATTTGAAGATGCAGTATACGTTGATCCATACCAACTAAAACTGTTACATGCAAATGCTGTTGTATCGCCGGTGTTCGAATAGCCTACCGTTAAATGAAGGGTTACAACTGAATCACAACCTGATGCATTCGTAAACGTATGCGTTGGATTTGAAGATGCAGTGTATGTTGTTCCATACCAACTAAAACTATTACATGCAAATGCTGTAGTGTCGCCTGTGTTCGAATGACCTACCGTTAAATGCAACGTAACCACACTATCACATCCCCCCACATTTGTAAAGGTATGGGTTGGTGTTGCAGATGATGTGTAAGTTTCTCCATACCATTCAAAACTTCCACAAGCCGTAGCCGTGGTATCGCCGGTGTTAGGCGAACAAGCACTGCTGGAACAATTTGAAAAGGAAAGCCCTCCATATGTAGCCGCATATACCGTACTGCCCGATGCGTATACACCATTTAACCTATTGTCACCCAAACCATTAGCAGTAGTTTGATTTATAAACGTTGTGCCGCCATCTGTGGAAATACTCAAACCTCCATCTGTAGCCGCATATACATCACTGCCCGATGCATAAACACCATTAACAATATTAGACCCCAAACCATTAGCAGTGGTTTTATTCGTAAACGTTGCACCGCCATCTGTGGAAATACTCAAACCTCCATAATATGTACCCGCATATACCGTATTCCCCGATGCATACACACCTCTAACTTCATTATTACCCAAACCGTTAGCTGTGGTTTTATTCGTAAACGTTGCACCACCATCTGTGGAAATACTCAAACCTCCAATTGTAGCTGCATATACGGTACTGCCCGATGCATATACGCCTTTAACAACATTAGACCCCAAACCATTATCAGTAGTTTTATTGGTAAAAGCTGCGCCGCCATCTGTGGAAATACTCAAACCTCCATTTGTAGCCGCATATACCGTACTGCCTGTTACATACACACCATTAACAGTATTAGACCCTAAACCATTAGCAGTAGTTTTATTGGTAAACGTTGCACCACCATCTGTGGAAATACTCAAACCTCCACCTCTAAAAAAACCAGCTGTTGCAGCATATACCGTATTGCCGGATGCATAAACACCTTTAACTTCATTAGCCCCCAAACCATTAGCAGTGGTTTTATTTGTAAACGTTGCACCACCATCTGTGGAAATACTCAAACCTCCACCACTAAAAAAACCTGAAGCTGTAGCCGCATAAACCGTACTGCCCGATGCATAAACACTATTAACAATATTATACCCCAAACCATCAGCATTGGATTTGTTTGTGTAAGTATCGCATGGTGCTACCTGATTGGAGCCGGCACTTGGAACTTGTGCATGAGTAATACTGATACACATTAATAATGACATCAGAATAAATAGGTGCAATTTGACTTTTAAAAAGCTAGACATAAAGTGTTTTTTGTTAGAATTTTAAAAAATAGTGTTAGCGTTCTGAAAAATATTTCGTGCACAAAGAAATTATGTTAAAATATTAATTGCAAGTAGGTTATTTTCATTTCCATGTTTTGAGACAACTTTCTCCCGATTTTGTATATACTTTTTTATATTCTATATATCTGATGTACAGTTGTGATATTAAAATTGACCGATAAATCCCCCAAAAAGGCGAAATGATCGGGAAACTCGTTTTTTGAGTTAATTGCCCCTCTCTTTTTTACCAATCATTTTCCATGGAGAAGAACTGAAAAATGAAATTTCCATCGATTTTATACTGATTTTCCAATATTTGAGAGAAACTTTCTGGCATTTGAGACAATCCTTCACCTACCGAATTGAAATTTTGTAAATAATTTGCAACACATCTTTTGGGTAATAGCCAAGTATTTTGGGGATAGTTATTTTACATCAAATTTTCTTGATCATGATCAACATACTTATAATTTTTAGCAGTGCTTTTCTTGGGATACTATGTACTTTTTTCATCTATAAAAAAAATGACTACCAACAAGAATCGCTCATCAATAAATTCTTGATTGTCATAACAACTATTGCCTCTTTAAGATTGTTATTCCATGGCATACAAATAGCTTATCCAAGCCTTCATATTATCAGACTAACCAACTTTTGGGATGTGTGCATTGCCGCGATAATCCCCTGTTTCTATCTCTATTTTGAAAACATCATCAACGAAGTCAAGTTTAATAGGGACAATTTGAAGCATTTTATTTTGCCTTTTTTGCTGATCGGGGTTTATTTGATAGGTTTTTTCTTTATTTGTAACCGTTACTACGATGTAATACGGATGATTTTATCGGCTATTCTTTATTTAGGATACATAATATACTCCACAAAAGGATTCATACTATTAAAAAACAATATTTGGTTTAGAAAATCAGAAATCAAATCTGTACAACTTCAAAATAAGTTGATAAAAAATTGGAGTATATTTTTATATATCGCTTTTATATTGATTCTTCTTATTCGAATTATAGAAACAGCCATTACAAAGAAATTTGGCCAATTCGATAACAATTACCTTTGGATGCCAAGTTTAATTTGGATAAGTATCTATGTAAAAATCATACTGACACCAGAAATACTTTATGGTTACAACTTTTTGAATAAAACAATCGATGCTGCGGCAGAAAAAGTGGTACTCAATAGTATTTGGTTTACTAATGAAAACGAAGCAACAATTACGAGTGAAAAAGATAAAAAATTATATGAAAAGATAAAACCTATGCTGAAGTTATATATCCACCAAATTGAAGAGTATTCTTTATATTCCGAAGCCTTTAGAAATACAGAGCTGAGTGTTGAGGATATATCTATTGCCATAAAAATCCCAGTCAGCCATATCAATTTTATATTCAAATATCATTGTAGAGAAACCTATACGGATTTCAAAAAAATTGTAAGGATACACGATGCCACCAAACTAATCGAAAATGGATATCTTAAAACCAACACCATAGAATCTCTATCTATTCATTGTGGTTTTTCATCTTATAATACTTTTAATATGGCTTTTAAAAGTATTACCGGGCATACAACGCAGGAATATGCGAAGAGGTATTAGAAAGCCCACTCATTTCCCAAGGGTGAAGTTGGAACTTAGTGCTATCAAAAATCAATTATCTTTTTTGGTGTTTGGTGTTTGAAGCCTCATCCCCAACCCTTCCCCCGAAAGGTGAATGAAGTTGAAACACGAAGTTTTTTTGACACGAAGGCACGAAGTTTTTTCTTGACATGGATGCACAAAGGCGAAAAGAAACGAAGTTTTTTTTGAGAACAAAAATGCTAATAAATGGAATTTGCGCTCAACCTTTTGAACTCATTGAACCCATTGAACCTATTGAACGTTTTCTTGGTACAAAGGCACGAAGTTTTTTGTTTAGAGCGAGAAACAGAATGAGAGTGAAGTAAAAAGTCAGAACTTCATGACCGCTCTCGCTTTCATTCTCGTTCTGACTTTTAGTACCACGTACGGGACTCGAACCCGTGATTCCTCCGTGAAAGGGAGGCGTCTTAACCTCTTGACCAACGCGGCAGTTGTTTTTAGGACGGCAAAGATAGGTTGGATATTTTTTTTATCCAAACTTTTTTTAAATACTGTCATATTTAATAATTTACAATTAAGATTTATCCTGTTAAGTTTGATATAGATCTTATGTCAGATGTTCTTATCAGCCATATCCATATATCTGATCATCATCAACAAAATTATTCAACCAATTTACGTTCACAAATCGTAATTTCGCCTCTCAAATTAATTAACATTAATATCATACATTATGAGTACAATTAAAGTTGCTATCAATGGTTTTGGCCGTATTGGTCGTCTTGTGTTTCGTCAAATTTATAACATGCAGGGGATTGATGTGGTGGCTATCAATGATTTGACAAGTCCTGCAACATTGGCTCATTTGTTGAAATATGACAGCGCTCAGGGAAGATTCAATGAAAATGTCACTCATACCGATAATGCAATTGTAGTGAATGGACATGAAGTAAAAATTTACGCTCAAAAAGATCCTGCTCAAATTCCATGGGGATCACACGGAGTGGACGTTGTGATTGAAAGTACTGGTTTCTTTACCGATAAAGACAAAGCGGCAGCACATTTAACAGCAGGTGCGAAAAGAGTGGTGATCTCTGCTCCAGCTACAGGTGATTTAAAAACCGTTGTATTTAATGTAAACCATGCAATTCTTGATGGCAGCGAAACCATCATTAGTTGCGCGAGTTGCACCACCAACTGCTTGGCTCCAATGGCAAAAGTGCTAAATGACAACTTTGGAATCGTTACAGGTATCATGAGCACCATTCACGCATATACCAACGATCAAAATACACTGGATGCCCCTCATCCAAAAGGTGACCTTCGCCGCGCAAGAGCTGCTGCCGGAAACATTGTTCCAAACAGTACAGGAGCTGCAAAAGCGATTGGTCTTGTTTTGCCTGAACTTAAAGGTAAGTTAGACGGCGGGGCCCAAAGAGTTCCTGTAATTACCGGTTCTGTTACTGAATTATATTCTATTTTAGAGAAACCTGCCACAGCCGAAGCCATTAATGCAGCTATGAAATCCGCTGCCAATGAGAGTTTTGGCTATAATGAAGATGAAATCGTTAGCAGTGATGTGATTGGAATGCATTTCGGATCATTGTTTGATGCGACTCAAACCAAAGTAATGACGGTAGGTGACAAGCAAATGATTAAAACTGTCAGCTGGTACGATAATGAAATGAGTTATGTGTCTCAGTTGGTAAGAACGGTAAAACATTTTGCAGGGTTGATTTCATAAGATGTTGAATTGTTTGAGTCGCTTCGCTGGTTTAATATTTAATTCGCTATGCTGGTTGAATTGTATATTCATTCATATTGTCTTACACTATTAAACTATTAAACTCCAAACCCCCAAAATATGACCTCTTTTACCAATTACAATTTTTCCAACAAAAAAGCCCTAATCCGCGTTGATTTCAACGTTCCGTTAAATGACCAATTTGAAATTACCGACGATACTAGAATGACGGCAGCTGTTCCAACCATCAACAAAATTTTGACTGATGGCGGATCTGTTATATTAATGAGTCATTTGGGCCGACCAAAAGACGGACCCACAGACAAATATTCACTCAGGCATTTACTCCAACATGTAAAAGAATTGTTGCCACAAGCAAAAGTGTATTTTGCAAATGATTGCATCGGTGCAGAAGCTGTTGAAAAAGCACTAAGTTTAAAAAGCGGAGAAGTGTTGTTATTGGAAAATCTGCGTTTTTATAAAGAAGAAGAAAAGGGTGATAAAGCATTTGCTGAAAAATTAAGTAAACTTGGCGATGTGTATGTAAATGACGCATTCGGAACCGCTCACAGGGCACATGCATCTACGGCACTGATAGCCGATTTTTTTTCTGCAGATACAAAAATGTTTGGTTTGTTGATGGAAGCGGAGGTATTAAACGCAGAGAAAGTATTGCATCATGCCGAAAAGCCCTTTACTGCAGTGATTGGCGGTGCGAAAGTGAGCGATAAAATTTTAATCATAGAAAATTTATTGCAACGCGCTACCGACATTATTATTGGAGGAGGGATGGCTTATACTTTCTGGAAGGCACAAGGTAAAAAGATAGGCAATTCGCTTTGTGAAGATGATCGTTTGACTTTAGCAAATGACATTTTGCAAAAAGCAAATGCTGCCGGGGTGAACATTCATCTTCCTATAGACAGTACAATCGCCGATAAATTTGCTGCTGATGCCCAAACTGATAATTGCGACAGTACAAATATACCTGATGGCTGGATGGGACTGGATATCGGAGAAAAAGCAATAACAGCATTCAGAGAAGTCATTTTGAAAAGTAAAACCATTTTATGGAATGGTCCCATGGGTGTATTTGAAATGGAAAAATTTCAGCAGGGAACAAAATCAATAGCAATGGCTGTAGCGGAAGCAACTGCAAACGGTGCCTTCAGTTTAATAGGAGGGGGAGACAGTGTGGCTGCCATCAATAAATTTCATCTCGCCTCACAAGTAAGTTACGTTTCTACCGGTGGAGGTGCTATGCTTGAATATTTTGAGGGAAAAGAATTGCCGGGAATTGCAGCCATCAAAAAGGGATAAGATATTGACTACTTTTTCTTTGCGAGTTCCTGCAGTAATTTCCATTGATGATTGATGGTTTCCTTTAAAAAACCGATTTCTGCTTTTTGCCTTTCAATGGTTTCTTTGCAATTGTCTTTTTTCGCAACTTCCGATTTCTTTTCTTCTACAATATTGCCTATGGAATTCAAATCGGCATGTTCCAGCTTTTCTACATCTACGCTCAAAGCTTCGGCAATCTCTATCAATGTATATTTATTCACAATACCTGTTCTTTCAAAATAAGAAACCATCGATCTTGTTTTGCCGATTTTTTTGGCAAGGTCTTCTTGCTTCATTCCCTTGAACGCTCTGATACGCTTTATTTTTTGTCCGATATGTGACACAGGTTTTTTCACAAATGCAATAGACAAAAAAAATGATTGCCAAAAAGCAAATAAATTTGCAAAATGACAATAAAGCATTATTTTTGATTTGTATTTAAAATTCCAAAACTTTTAAACAAAATGAATATGAAGAAAATTTCATTGATTGTAATTCTATTTTCATCAGTATTAATGATGAGTTCTTGCAAAAAGGAAAAGGCTGTAACACCTCAGCCTACAACACTAGAATTGAATTTAAAGGATGAATTCGGTAATCCTGTTTCTGGCGCTTCAGTTAAACTTTATTCAAGTATTACTGACTGGAATAATGAAACAAATCAAATTGGATCTACATTAACATCGGACGCTAATGGTAAAGTAACTTTTAATAACCTGTCAAATATCAGTTACTATTATTTAGCTGAAAAAGATTGTGAAAACAATGTAAACGGATCCAATACAACTTCAACACCACTTACGGCAAATGTTAATAATGTCGCAACGGTTATATTGACTTCAACAGGTGATATAGAAATCACAAATTCCTCAACAGACAACTATCGGATATATGTCAATGGAGCAGAAACTTTGGATATTACACCGGGTTCAACTGAGACTTTATATTATAATCCTGTAGGAGCTTACACAGTTAGAACATTACAATTAGATGGATTTATATTAACCCCAACAGACCTAACATACAATGGAGATGTTGTATGTGGTTCAACATTTACAGTCAATATTCCTTAATTTTTTATAATCTATTAAATTTATGAAAAAGACAATATTCATTTTCTTTCAACTAATAACAATAATCAACAATTGCTTCTCTCAGGATGTAATTACCAAGAAAAATGGAGAAGATATAAATGCAAAAGTTATTGAGGTAAACCAAACGGATATAAAATATAAAAAACAAGGTGCTTCTTCAGGACCAACATACACAATTGATAAGAATGAAATTCTGATGATTAAGTATGAAGATGGAAGTAAAGATATTTTCAATGATCAATCAGAAAAGAATAAAATTAGTAATTCCAAAAAAAATGAAAATATGTATGATAAAGGCATTGAAGATGCAAATTTGAATTACAAGGGAAGAAATTGCGGGGCAGCTTGGACTGCGGTTACTACCATTTTCACATCTCCATTAATTGGTGCAATACCTGCAATTGCATGTTCTTCAACTGAACCATCTGATGACAATTTGAATTACATGAACAGGGATTTGATGAAAGACCCTGATTATAACAGGGCATATACTAAACAAGCACATAAAATAAAAAAGAAAAAAGTTTGGTCGTCTTTCGGTTTAGGATCTTTTGCATGGTTAATTGTGGTAATAGTTGCAAATAGTTAAATTGATTAATTTATATCCAGAATCATAAAAAATTACAACTAATTTATCTAATTGAAGTCTGTGATATTTTTATAGACTCAACACAAAAAATCCCGATCTGTTTTCACAGTCGGGATTTTAATTTTATTGAAGTTGTTCTTAAATGAAAATTACCATCCACCACTTGCACCACCACCACCAAAGCTGCCGCCACCAAAACCGCCAAAGCCTCCACCGCCTGAGTTTCCGCCCGATCCGCCAAACCCACCACCCATGGGAAAAAACATGGCCCCACCCAAACCACGCCTACTGATTGTAGAGCCACCACCACCTCCGCGTGATGTTAAGGACAAAAATAAAATCACAAGAATCACCAGCATTAATATTTTACCACTGGATGTACCCTTATCTTTTTTACGTGGAGCCTTATACTCTCCCTTTACTGCTTTAATGATGGTATTCGTTCCTTCATCAATTCCTCTGTAGTAATCATTGCCTTTGAAGTTAGGGGACACCACATCCTCAATGATATGCTTTGCGGTAATATCTGGTAATGCACCTTCCACACCATATCCTGTTGAGATGTTTATTTTGTGGTCTCCCGTTGATATTAGAAATACAACTCCGTTGTTGTAGTCTTTTCCTCCCACACCCCACTCACGGCCAAGCTTAAGCGCAAAATCGCCGATATCGTAATCGTTCAAAGAAGGCACAATCACCACTGCAATTTGAGTGGAGGTGCT
Source organism: Chitinophagaceae bacterium (assembly GCA_947446585.1). Classification (GTDB taxonomy): domain Bacteria; phylum Bacteroidota; class Bacteroidia; order Chitinophagales; family Chitinophagaceae; genus Ferruginibacter. Next base: position 9,502 of record CANFGZ010000066.1, read on the forward strand.
GTCTTCAAATGCTACCAGTTTTTTTTCTAAAGCAATTTGCTGATCTGCCGTTAATGTATTGGTATAGTCGTTTACAAGTTTAGGCGGATTGGGTCTTTGTGGAATATCCTGACTCATGGCAACCAACATGCAGCTGCTCAAAAGAAAAAAGAAAAATATAGACTTGATGAATTGCATGTAACGGTAATTAATTATTTGCCAAAAATGATGTCATCCGGCAATTCGTTTTTATCTTCTGAAGCGATGTAAGGAAATTTTTCTATGAGCGCATTGCCTACTTCTGCAATACATTTCAAAATTCCATCGGTTAAATTGTTCTCTTTGAAATGACTGATCATTTGGGTTACCTGATGGTTCCAGAACTCAGTGCCTACTTGCTGGTGAATGCCTTCATCTCCAAACAAGGCAACTTCCCTGTCTTTTACGGCTATATAGAGCAATACTGCATTCCGTTGATTGGTTTGCTGCATGTTCATTGTAAAGAAAATATCGGAAGCTCTTTCAATGGTGCTTACAAGGGGATTTCTGGATTCAATATAAACCCGAATCTCTCCGCTTGTCAATTGCTCGCAGGATTTGATTGCTTCTACAATTCGTTTATTATCTGATGCAGACAATAAACTTTTTTTCTTAAACCATCCGAGCATTTGAATTGGTTTTACTTGATGTCAAATTTGATGTCCGGTGCTTTTTCAGTTCCTTTTTCAGCTTCAAAATATGGTTTGTCTGAATAGCCGAATAGACGCGCCAAAATTACATTGGGGAAACGCTTCACTCGTAGGTTATAATCTTCTATTGCTTTGTTGTAATCCTGACGCGCAACATTGATTCTGTTTTCGGTTCCTTCAATTTGGGTTTGAAAGTCTCTGAAAGCAGCTGTTGTTTTTAGGTCAGGGTAATTTTCTGCAACAGCCATCAGCCTGCTGAAAGAGCCTTGTAAATTGGCCTGCGCTTTTTGGTATGCCTGCAAAGAAGCCGGATCATTGATGTCAACTTTTATTTGTGTAGCAGCAGACCTTGCTTCCATCACTTCTTTTAAAGTAGATTTTTCGAAATTGGCAGATCCTTCAATGGTTTTGATGACACTGCTGTATAAATCAGTTCTGCGTTGGTAGTTTGTCTCCACATTACCCCACACTTTTTTTACACTTTGATCTGCACTGATCAAACCATTATATCCATTGCATCCCCAAAAGAAGACAATTACAACAAAAGCAGCTAATCCGATTAGAATCATTTTACTGGTACTCATATTATTATTTTTTTTGTAAAATTAGTCAATATTGCATTCACAAAATTGTTAAATCCTTTAAACCTTTGAATCTTAAACTATTGAACCTTAAACCCTTGAACTATTAAACTATTGAACCCCGTTAGTATCCTGCTTTTCCTCCTCCTATATTTTCAATAGGGTGCCAGGTTGTTTTGACTTCCTGAAAATCATTGATGAAATAAGGGGATTGGGTTTCTTCATTCATCCATTTTTTTGATTCATACAAAACCACTCGCTTAACATTCAATGAAGCTTTTTCTTTGATGGTTTGTTGCATGGCTTTATCTGATTCACAAAAGCAAGCGGCATTCACGTCCATGTGGTCTGCGAAATAGGGCAATAACTCAGAAACTTTTCCAGTTAAAATATTCACCACTCCACCCGGTAAATCAGAGCTGTTCAGTACTTCGGCAAATGTTACGCCACACAATGGTTTCTCCTGAGAGGCTAAAATTACACAGGTATTTCCGCCTGCAATGA
>CANFGZ010000067.1 GCA_947446585.1 Chitinophagaceae bacterium
ATAATATCTTGTTTGTGGTGATAAACCTGTTCTTACATGGCTGTAAACACCTATTGAAGCACCGCCTTCTGTTAAAGCATTATCCGTTGCTGTTACGCCTGTAGTTGTTTTATATACCGTACCTCTTTGTGTAAGTGATGAAGCGCCTTCGTTGGTTACTGTAGCACCCAATACTGCACTGTTGGTTGTAATAGCAGATACTGTTGGTGTGCTTAATTCAGCAAAACCCGTTAATGTTGTTGTGTTAATTACATTTGAATAAGCAGAAGTTGAATTCGATCCAGTTCCACGTACTCTATAATAATAAGCAGTGTTGCTGGTAAGTCCTGATACGGCTTGTGTTGTACCAGATACAACGTAATTTTCATAAGGACTCACAAAAGCGCCCGTTCTGCCTGTTACGCTTAAGTCATCAATTGTCCAAACCTCGCCATCTGTATTTAAAGTGATTCTAATTTTTAATTGACTGGTAACTGGTAAGTTGTTAATCAAAACTGTACCATAGCTGTAACCATTAGTCGTTAAGGCAGTAGCTGATGTGTCACCATCATAATTTGCAGTTGCAATAGAAGTTCCAGCTGCATAAGTCCATATTGAATTATTAAAACCGGCAATCGTTAAAGTGTTATACCAATTCAATCCACCATTAGGACTGATTTCAATTTTTACACCATCCGGAGCATCAACACCGATTAATGCTGCCAATTTGAAAGTCAAAGCATTATTGATGTAGTTGGTGGTATTGATATTTGAAGAAGTAATAGCAGTTGTACCTGAAGAAACGCCGTAACCAGATGTTCCGCTAAACGCATAAGAAGCATTAAAGCTGGCGCCTGTTCCTGAAGCAGTAAATAGTGATAAACTGTTTTCAAAACTTTCTGATGCAATAGTAGTAGCAGCAACAGCAGGATTGTAAAAATCAGGATAAGTACTAACATCTAATTTGTAAGAAGAAGCACAAGTTGCCGCATTCCAATTTGCAGTAAAGCCAGCCAATCCAACAGCACTTGAAGCAGTAGCAACTGGAGTTGATGCAATTGAAGTGGTTACACTTGCAGAACGTGGATATGAAGTATTGTAAGAAATATCCGAACTATTACTTCCACTGTATGCGTATATTCTGTAGTTGTAAGTTGTACCATCATTAAGGTTGATTGCTGAGAAAGTAGTATCAGTATTGGTAGCTCCTATATAAGCAACAGTTGCATTACCAATTGATGTTCCAGCTGAATAAACTACACCAGATAATGGATCAGTATTTGGAGCAATAGAACCTGATGACTGCAATACTAAATATCCCGTAGCACCGGTTACAGATCTCCAAGTGAGCTTCATGCTGTTGCAAGTAGCGTTTGAGAAAATCAATGAACTTGGATTGAAAGCTGGTGCAGCGGAAAAAGTTGTTGCATCTGCGCTTGGAGAACCTGAAGTCAAATAATTATAAGTAGCCGCATTTGTTCCATCCCATGTATAAGGAATCAACACGTAATTGTAACGAGTATTTCCTGCCAGTCCGGTAGATGTTGTCGAAGTTGCAGAACCAGAAATAGCCGCATTAACAATTGTAGTATTAGGGCCAGCTAATGGAGATTGTCCATTGGTATTTACAATACTTGGCACATTAGGATAATCGGCACGTAGTAAAATATAGCTGGTTACTGTAGCTCCAATAGTTTGGAATGAAGCAGGAGACCAAGATAAATTTATCTGAGCACCTGTTGCAGGAGTTGCTGTAAATGCACTTGCTTGTACTACTGGAGGAAATGATAAGGTATAAAAACTTGCTTCCGGGCTTAATGATATTGAACCACCGTTAGTTGCAGCGTATCCAGAAAAATAATATCTGGTCTGAGGTTGTAAATCATAACGAGTGTGAGAAAACGTGCCAATATCAAATCCACCTTCATCTAAAATATTATTTGAAATACTTACAGGAGATGTAGTACTGTATACTGTACCTCTTTGTGCAATTCCATCACCACCATCAGAAACTATTGTTGCTCCTAATATTGCTGAATTATAAGTTATACCTGTAACAGTTGGAGAAGACAGCACCGCTGCTGTAGTTGTAGAGGTGCTTCCAGTTGTAGTTGGGGCATCAATAGTTAAATAATTATAAGTTGCCGCATTTGAACCATTCCAGGTGTAAGGAATCAATAGAAAGTTATATTCTAAATTTGGATCCAATCCAGTAGCACTTGCTTCTAAAGCCGAAATATCTTGATTAACAATTGTTGTATTTGCATCAACTGCCGGACTTTGCCCATTGCTGGCTGAAAATACCGGAAGATTAGGAGATGTTGCTCTTAATAAAATATATCTTTTTACACTGGCACCCGATGCAGGAAAATCAGCAGTTACCCAACTCAGTTGAATTTGACTTCCAGAAAATGGCGTTGCACTTAATGAACTTGCTTGTACCAATGGAGGATTTGATAACGTGAAAAAATCACCTTCACTACTTAATCCTAATCCTGCAGAGCTGGTTGCATATCCTTTAAAGTAATAATGAGTTTCTGGTGAAAGGCTTCTTGTTTGTGTAAAAGCACCTATTGTTGTATTGCCTTCCGCTAATGGGTTATCAGTAGCGGTAACACCTGCAGTCGTTTTAAAAACCGTACCTCTTTCAGTAATTGAAGTAGCCGAACCGAAAGATGCAACTGTTGCACCCAACAAAGCGCTGTTTGTTGTAATGGCACTTACCGTTGGTGTAGAAACAGTTGGAGGTGCAGAAACAGTAAGACTGAAATTATCGATACCGATGGCTTGTGCATTTGTACTGCCGCCTAAACCTGTTGATGTCCATCTGAAATAATAATCGGTTCCATTGGCAATAGACAAACCGCTTAAGACAAAACTTTTAGTGGTGGTGGTTGGTGGATTTATCACATTATTATTAGCACCAGTTGCAAAAGATTGACCTCCGTTTGCTACCGCTGTATTTGGAATAGAAGTAGCACCATGAAAGAATGTCCAATCAAATTGTCTGGTACCTGATCTGTATTGTTCATAATCAAAAGAAATATTTATAGTAGAAATAGTACCCCCGGTATTATTGGTAATCTTAAGTATAATAGAGTCGGGTGATGCCCAAGAACCTGAATTTAAAAATCCTATCGCACGATCAGTTGCAGTAGCCGTAACTCCATTGGCAAAATTATAATCAGAGCCTGAAGAAGTTGAAGAAAGAGCACCTGTACCAGAAGTACCGGCCGCTGCTTTAGTAACAGTTCTGCCTGTAGTCCAATCGGGTCCCAGCTTGAATCCAGTAGGTAAAGCTGCAGTAGCACTTGTACCCATACCGTCAAAATTTTCGGTATAAGCTGTACCCACTGTGGTAATGCTGATCTGAGCATTTGCTGGATTTATATAAATAAAAAATGATAACAGCAAAACCGAAAACAGTTTTACGCTATTATTTAATTTTTTAAAACAGTTGTTGCATGATTTTTTTGATAGCAATTTAATCTTGGTAAAATTGTTCATGGTTTTTTGTTTTTGCTTTACAGCATTTTATAATCAAAATATATAAGAATCAAAAGCGATTACTTTTAATAAATAATTTTCTTTAGGTTTTTATACAGCAATAAAAATTACAACTGGGGGTAAGTTACTTTGGAATGATTTTCAGTAGTTATTCGGATTGGGTAATCATTAGTTCAGGAGCACAAATATATAAGGAAATATTTAAAGTTTATAATCGCTAATATTAAGACATCATGAACATTTTTTATCAAATTTGATTAACTCATTGATTTCTAATCAAAACCCTATTTACATATAGTTATATTTTAATGTAGTTATTTAAAATAGTAAAAAAAATAATAAAAGGTTTGAAATTCAACACTATTTACTGGTAAATTTTATTATTTATTCGGCAAAAGAAATCAATATATGGCGAAGTGCCGTAAAAGGAAGATTATTTAATTATTATGAAGCTTTGGATAGTGAGCGTATTTACAAAACAAAAACCCCGACTCATTGAATCGGGGTTAAATATATGGCTTCAACATTGTTAGTTGTCATGTTTCCAAAGGATATGGAAGCCACAGGTCTTTCATTGGATTAGAACACTCGGTTTTTTTTAGCTTTTTAGCTTGTTAGGCAAAGGATGTTGGACAATTTGGATTCACTGGATACTGGATACGGTGATTCTTCGGTTTGGGTATTGGATTTTCTGGGTTTTCGTTTTGGATATTGGATCTTCTGGTTCTTCTGTTTGGGATATTGGATCTTCAATATTTTGGATTAATACTTATTCAATTCCTGATATAAAAATACTCAGCTGTACTACAATTTGCAATTACTGTGCCAAAAGAGTTTATAAATACGGTATTTACCAGAATTTTTTATACGTATTTCCACTTATTGAGTTTATCATTCTCAAAATCAATACTTTATAAAAACAAAAAATCATTTCCATATTATCGGAAATGATTTAATTAATGATACAATAGTTCAAATTCTATATATCAAGGGAAGAATTATGAATGAACTTGAGCAGAGATGCCGTGTTTTTTAAATTTAATTTTTTTAAAATATTTGAACGGTGAACTTCCACGGTTCTGGAAGATAAAAATAGTTTTTCTGCAATTTCTTTTGAAGACAAGCCTTCCTTTATAAATTTTAAAACATCAATTTCACGCTCAGACAATTTACTGATATCGGGTGTTTCATCGTCTTCAAATACCTGTTTAGAAAGATTTTCCTGAATTTCTTTGCATACATACACTTTGCCCAAAGTGACACTTAAAATAGCTTCAAACATTTCTGCCTTATTGCTGCTTTTGGTAACATAACCCAGTGCACCATTTTTGAGCATCCGCTTTGCGAAAGAAGGCTGATTGTGCATGGAAACACCGATAACTTTGGTTCCGGGAGATTCTTTTTTAACCTGCTTTGTAGCATCTATTCCGGATACCGGCTGAATATTAATATCCATAATTACTACATCCGGTCTTTGGGCTTTTACCAAAGCGATAGATTTATCGCTGGTATCATTACAAATTCCTATTACTGAAAATCTTTCGTCTGAATTGATTAAATCTGACCACATTTCTGCTACTAAATTGTGATCATCAAATATAATAATTGATATTTTCTTACTCATTTGTGATTATATTTTTTAAAGGTAATGTTATTGTAAAATTAGTGCCTTTTGTTTTGGTGGAATTTATATCAATTATTCCGTTATAAAAATAAGCTCTATTAGTAATACTTTGCAACCCGATTCCTTTTTTCACTTTTTCGGGATTAAAAGGCTTGCCATCATTATAATAATGCAACAACAAATTACCATTTATTCTTTTAATAATTAATTTAACTGCTTTGGCTTCAGCATGTTTTATGGTGTTATTTATTAATTCCTGAACAATCCGATAAATATTTCTTTGTGCATCGGCATCAATTTTTTCAATATCCTGTTTTTTACAATCCATATTAAAAGTAAAGCCATTTAATCCTGCATATTGATTAAAAAGTTCAATTATGGCTTCTTTTAATCCCAAATCCAATAAAGCCGGCGGAACCAGGCTTCTTGAAATTCTTCTTACCTCGTTAAGTGCTAGATCAACTTTTTCATGGGCTTTTACAAACTGATCAGGTGTGAATTGGTCAGACTGAGAAGCCATTTGTAAATACAAACTGGTATAAGTCAATATATGGCCAACACCATCATGTAATTCATTGCCCAAAATCTCTCTTTGTTGTTCTTCTGCATTTAATGTAGCCTGCATGATTTCTTTCTGACGAGAGAGCTTTTCCTCTTCCAGCATTCTTTCTATTTTTCTGATATCGGTTACATTCCAGTGAATACCCACCGAACCTTTTACATTTCCCTGTAAATCAATAATAGGAGAACCGCTGATAACCACATCTATCAATTCCCCTTTACTTTTTTTCATTTTAATTTCATAAATGGTATCGTTTCTATTCTTTCTTGTTTCATTAACCGTTTGCATCATTTGTTTTGTATGATCATCGGAAAGAAACATTTTCATGGCATTTTTACCCTTTAAATATTTTAAAGAGTATCCCGACATCAATTCAAAAGAGCGATTCACCCATTGTATTCTTTCGTCCAAATCAACTTCCATAATACCTAACTCCATATTTTCAAACAAACCGCGATATTTCTGTTCATTTTCTTTTAAAATATTTTCTGCCTCTTTTATCGAATGAATGTCTCTGTTGTGCATCAGGATTTTTTGTTCTGATCCTGTTTGAATAGAAGATATCAGCGACTCAACCCATAATAAATCGCCGTTCTTTTTAATCATCCTATACTCAAATTTATTTTGAGATTTGCCATCAAATTTTAACAGCCAAGAATTTTTCTCAAGATGAGAATTACATTCTTTACAAATGAATTTCTTTATATCATTATTTCGCAAATCACTCATTTTATAACCCAGAATTCGCTGCGCTGTTGGAGATACATATTCAATGATTCCTTTTTTGTCGGTCAGTAATATGATGTCCGGAGAATTCTTTGTCAATAAATCAAGCTTCTGGTTTTCGATCAACAATTCTTTCTGAAAAGATTTTTCATTCGTAAGATTGAAGAAGGCTCCAATATACCCGGCAAATTTTCCATCTGTATAAAATCTAGGCACTCCATTTTCAAGAATATTTTGATACTGCTCGTGTGCATTTTTTACTCGAAATTCAGATGTAAATGGTTTTTTCTTTGAAATGTTTCTGTCCCAGGTTTGCATTACTCTTTTTCTATCTTCGGGATGAATCATTGAAATAAATTCTCTGGGAGATTTAGACTTTTCTATTTCAAAACCTAGCAGTTTTCTGGAAGCTTGATTACTGTATATGACTTTATTGTTTTCATCAGTTACCCATATCATAACAGGTACCGCCTGAATTAAACTTCTAAATCGTTCTTCACTCTCCTGTAACTTTAACGAATACTGATGTTCTTTAGTGATATCTGTGATTCGCCCGCTAATTACAATATCATCCAATACAATATCATATTGCTTGCTAATTACTTCATCAAGCCATATAATATCATTGGTTTTTTTGTTTTTAATCTGGTACTGAATAGATAATTTTTCTCCTACTGACAGATTCTTTATTTTGTTGTAATGCGTTCTTGGCTTTTCACTAATTACCTGTTCACTTTTTTGTTTAAAAATATCTTTAGCTTCCATTAAGTCAGCGCCAAAATAATTGTTCATTTTTGAATTGATAAAATTCTTGTCTTGGCGATTAGAATATATAATATAATAAGCGTCTTCAGTAGATTCCAGAAAACTCTTCAGGCGATTAAAATTATCCTGAGCTTTTAATCTTAGTGTGTTTTTCTCTGTAACATCTGCCCCATAAAAATTGACATAATTTTTTCCTTCTACTTTTTTGTAATAAAAAATATATTGTGCACCTTCAATTTCGAGATCAATACTACCCGAATCATTGATGTGTTTTATATTGTTTAAAAAAAACTTTTTTACTGAATATTTTACGCCTTCAAAAACAATATTTTTTATTTTTTGGGCAACTGGGTTGCAGAAAATAATGGCTCCATCAAATTTAACCCTGAAAATTGGATTTGGATTTTCTATCGGAAACTGTGCAATGTCTTCAAGATCTCTTGTTCTTTCTTTAACTTTAAATTCAAGATCTTCTGTTAATGATTTAAGTCTGTTATTTACATTTTGGTATTCAATTTCATTTATAGTAAAGGCATGTTCACTGAGTTCTTTATCGCGCTCGTAGTTAAAATAAGAATTACTTACAGCATTCAATAGTTCTTGAAGCCGTTCATCAGTGGAGCCACTTTCTCCAAGATATTTTTTAATTTGACGTTCTAGTTGTTGGTGGTACATTAGGATTAAGCTAATTCTGAAAACGTTGTAATCGTAATCGTTTGGTTATGTAAATGACTGAAATGGGAAATTTTATTTGTTTTTTCCGGGGCAATTTCGCCGTAAGAAAAGAATCCTGCAACGGTGGCACCGGAAGTGATATTATCAATGGCCGCTTCAACTTCTTCTTCAATTCTGTCCATTAAAATTAATTTCCTTCCTACACAACTTACGATTATTGCCAGCTCTGCAGGAATGTTATTGCCTAAATTAGCTGTTGCTGTTTTACCTGCATCTGAAGCGGCATCAATCAATCGGTCAAAATTTGATTTCATGAACCTTACCGTTGAGCCCTCAGGTAAGTCGCCAGCAAATGTCATGGTCTTATTTTTTTCATCCACAGACAATATTGTTCGCACGATAAAAAAATCATTATTCTCCGACTTAATTGTAATTGGAAACAACAATGCCGAAGAAGGCAATCCATCTGCATATTTACCCAAATATTTTTTATACAAATCAAGGGCATTTTCATTATCTATTTCAAATAAAACATTGCCTTTTGATTTTGTGATTATCCGCTCGGGGCCAAAAACATCCCATCCTCCATTAAAGCCTGTTCCCACTTTAATATGATTACCATAAAGACCCATTAAAACTACATTTCCAATTTTAATATCCTCATCTAAACCTACAAGTGTCTTTTGAAAATTGGAACCATCCCCTGCCATTCCTCCTGATATCAAAACTGAATCATCAATAACAGACTGAATACCTGTGATTAATTCGTCTCCATTTACTAATCCACCATCAGAAATCACAAGAATATATTTAAGATCTTTTGCAGGCAATTTAGCTGCTGTAGACTTACCTAATTCAAAACTATTTTTATGACTTTTGATATTCCCTGTCGCAAAATTGTACTTGGTTTTTTCGAAGCTGATTGCAACACATATTGCTGTATTATCCGCTACTTCTTTGTTATTAATTTCTCCGGCAGTTGAACAGGTTAATACATTAGCGTTTACAAAATTTTCTTTTAGGGTGTATAAAAGATTATTATTCTCGAGCAAAGTTCTTTCTGCAAATACTATAACAATCTGCACATCAGATTTTTTATGTTCAAAATTATCTAGCCCATTCCAGCTGCCATTTTTGAAATAAACGATTTTACTCTTCATTATTAATCTGATTTATGGATAAAAAACACTTATCGAATTTAGTTAATAATCCCTGAAATTATTTATTGTAATAATTTTCGATTAAAATAAATTGTTTTAGCTGGGGTAAATACTAAATTCTAAGTATTGTTATTAATTAATACTTTGACTTGAAATCATGTAACACTAAAGTAAAGTAGATTTCAAAGATAAGTAAGCAATTAGTTAACCAATAAAATAAATGAGTGGTAAGACTTAACTGAAGTAAGTATAATTACTTAGAATGTGAAATATTCTTTTTTAGTAAAAGCAAGATTAATGAATCAGCAGCACATTTCCTTTCAGTACTTTTTCGACTCCGTTTTTGTCTATACCCTTTACAATATATACAAAGTTTGCGGTATTCTGCATCTTTCCTTTATAGATTCCGTCCCAAGCTTTTCCAATATTACTGGTTTCGAAAACCAAGACACCAAAGCGATCATAAATTCTGAAATATATCAGTTTTTGAATGCCTACATAAGTTGGTTTGAAATTATCATTCAATCCATCGCCATTAGGAGTAAATGCATTAGGAATATAAAATGATGGTCCTCTTAATACCCTGATATTAACCGTATCAATATCACTGCATCCAAAATCATCGCTAACGGTTAAAGTAAATTGGGTGTCTTCAGTTAAAACTGTAGTAGGATTTGGAATCGATGAATTGTTTAAATCAGCTGCCGGAGACCATAAATAATGTGAGCCACCACTTCCATTCAATTGATAGATCTCGTTATAAACAGCATTATCATCAGGTCCTGCATTAGCGAATATTTGTGGATGTACAATTAAATGAACTAACGCGGTATCTGTACATCCCGAATTGTTAGTGCCAACCAGCTGATAAGTTCCGGAAGCGGATACATTTGTTGGGTTAGACACAGGAATATTATTTAAAGTCCACTGAGGCGATAAATTATTAGTATAATAAAGCGATTGTAAATTAACGGCGTCGCCATAGCAGATGCTTAATTCCTGATCAACGCCTAATATGGGTTTTCTTGTTACTCTTACAGTAATAACACTTCTTGGACTTTCGCAATTACCATTGATTTGACTCACATAATAATTACTACTACCCCATGAAGTTGTAGAAACAACAGGTGGTGTTGAACTTCCAGTGCTGGCGGTTGCAGAAGTATACCATATTAAAGGATAAACTCCGGCTGCTGATAAAACAATCGGTTGAGCAAATTGACAAATATTGACAGAAGCATTTACTAATGGCGGAGGTGGCGTTGGATTTATGGTTAGATTTAAAGTAGCTACAGAATCACAACCATTTGAAGCTGACAATACCAGGGCATGAGGTCCGGCTGTTGTGAAATTTTGTCCATTCCATTGATATGGTAATTCGCTGCTGCAAATTGTAATATTAGTTGAACTTGCGCTTGGGGTTAAAATTGTTAAATGCAAAGTGTCTGTTGAATTACACCCAAAACTATTGTTGTAATTATAAAGATAAATGCCATTCGAGCTATAATCGACACCATGCCAGTTATAGGTTACACATTCAGAAAGATAAATCGAATTGTGTGTGCCCGTATTAACTGTCAAATGCAAGGTGTCTGCTGATGGACATCCATTAGCGTTTGTATAATGATAAATAAATGTTCCAGTTGTTGCATAAGTAACGTTATGCCATAAATAGGTTCCGCAAGTCGACTGCGATTCTACATTATGGGTAACGTCAATAATTGTCAAATGCAAAGTATCCGCAGATGGGCATCCATTGGCGTTGTTATAACTATAAATATAAATACCCGTTGCAGAATAATTGGATCCGTGCCAGCTATAACTTCCACAAACACTTTGTGTTTCTACGTTATGAGTTGCAATATTGATTGTTAAATGCAAGGTATCTGCAGAAGAACATCCATTTGAATTATTGTAGTAATAAATAAATGTTCCTGCCAAAGAATAATTAGTTCCATGCCAGCTGTAACTTCCGCAAGCGCTTTGTGTTTCTACATTATGTGTGCCGTTGTTAATTGTTAAATGCAAGGTATCCGTTGATGAACAGTTGCTCGCATTGGTATAATTATAAGTGTATGTTCCGCTTAAAGTGTAAGTAGTATTATGCCAGCTGTAACTTCCGCAAGCACTTTGTGTTTCTGCATTATGTG
>CANFGZ010000068.1 GCA_947446585.1 Chitinophagaceae bacterium
ACTCTTGTTCAAAGATTAACTGATACAAGTGTAGCATTGATTTTTGCAGATACAATAACATTAAGTGCTGCCTCACCCAGATATGTCAAAGCTTATAGTCTCTCAGCTTGTGATACCAGTTTAGCTAAGTCATTGACGTTAACAAGAACGATATCAACAACCCCAACAATTATACAAAAAGAATTTTCGCCTTTAAGTATTGTGGCTACAACAAGTGTATGCGGCTTTATTGGAGCCCGCGAAATTTACCGAATTAAAAAAGTAGCTACAGCTCAATCTTATAGCTGGACAATGAAATTAGGTACTAATGCAACAATAACGCATATAAACCCATCTGGCCCTAACGATACTGCAGTCTTTGTAAATTTCTTAAATGGATTTACAAAAGATACGCTCAATGCTGCTGCAGTAAGCGGTTGTGGTATTAGTGCTTATAAAACACTGGCCTTAAACGCTACTTTTGCTCCTCCTACTATTACCGCAATTACTTCAGGATCCTCAAATTTTGCTCCATGTATTGGTAATAGTGTTCAATATACAGCCATCGCTACTGCTCCAACAACATCGCAGTCGCAAATAAGTATATACAGATGGACTAAGCCGAATAATACAACCATAACCGGGGCTACCTCAGACAGTGGTACCATTACATTAAGATACGATCTTGGTTATGCCGGTGGAGCTATAACGGCAAAAGGCCAGAGTGCCTGTGGAATTGTAGGCGTGGCAAAATCAGTAACCTTGCTTTATTTAACTCCAACTCCAACTAGTATTTCCTCAAGTACCGGACTTTATAATGGATGTATAGGGACTTCAATGGTATTTACAGCCGTGGTGCCCGCTCCAACTACTAGTCAGGTTGCTGCTACGGTTTATAGATGGACAAAGCCAAACAATACTGTAATTCAAACGGCTAGTTCAGATAGCTCATCAATAACACTGCTATTTAACACCAATTATACAGGAGGCAGTTTGACAGTAAAAGGGCAAACGGCCTGTGGCGTTGCAGGTACGGCTAAATCACAAGCGTTGACCCACACTGGCTGTCCAACAGGAACAAAATTGAGTGTCTTCAATGCAAATGGTTCTGAAGTAGAATCTATCCCTCAAATTTTCCCGAATCCCAATTCAGGCCAATTTAGTATTCACTACTTGTTGAGAAACAAAAATAACAATTCAGTTTATATTGAAATTCTGGATTGTTTTGGAAGCAAAGTGGATGGATTTTATTATATCTGTTATAATGGTCAGATTGACATCGATTATAATAAAAGAAAATTGAAATCCGGGTTGTATTTTATTCGCATCAAAGAGGGTAATCAAATCAAATCTGTAACTATGAAAGTTGTGAATTAATTCTTTTGTTTAGTTAATTGGATTTATGAAGCGCTTTAGTTAAACAGACAAATTGCCTCATATAATTTAGAAGTAATAATGAGAAAATAGAATTACTTTATTGATGTAGCTCAAATTTAATGAAACCAAATACAACCATACATTTTTAAAAGACATTGTTTCTTGTAATATTATTTGATTGATGTATTAATGATGTAGTATTGATGTAGTGATTTTTTACTTAAAACAAAACAAAATCAGATTCAAGATGTATTAAAGTTGTGGTTGTTTGGATTAATGATATAAACGTTGCCCATAACTTTAATTTTTAATCATGGCTTTTTTAATTAACTATAAATTTTTGATTGCAAATTAAATCTACAAACACACAAATGAAAAAGTATTTATTTTTAACTGCCATTTTGTCTATTATCTTATTGAAGACAATTGCACAGCCTTCTTTTCCTGCATCGACACCAATAGTCAGAAATACTACTGATGTTGTGTCAATTTTCAGCGATGCTTACACTAATGTTGCCGGAACTGATTTTTTTCCAAACTGGAGCCAGACTACTGTAGTTTCTGATTACACCGTTTTTGGAAACATAATGAAAAAGTACACAAACCTAAATTATCAGGGGGTTCAATTTTTATCTACAGTTGATGCATCTTCAATGACCTATCTGCATGTCGACATTTGGACAACTAATTGCCCAACTTTTGATGTTTATCTTATTAATACAAATCCTCCCAATCCGGCATTAGTGGAAAGAAAAGTAACTGTCAGTCCAACATTAAATACTTGGTACAGTATTGATATCCCATTAACTAGTTATAGTCCTGTTGCATTAAACAGTTTACAGCAAATGAAGCTAGTGGGTACACCAAGTGGATCAACTGTTTATTTAGATAATATCTATTTTTGGAAATCAGCCAGTACGCCCACTATTTCTGGATTTAATGTTCCGGCAAAAGTATTGGGTGATGCACCTTTTACTTTAACACCACCAACCAGTAACAGTACTGGGACTTTTAGTTATACCAGCAGTAACCCCGCAGTGGCTACCATTAGTGGAAGTGTTGTAACTGTTGTTGGGGTAGGGACCTCTGTAATAACAGCAACACAGGCTCCTTCAGGTTCTTATGGAACCGGTTCGGTTACTTCCAATTTAATAGTAAGTTATCCCGGTCCTACAACTGCAGCCCCAACTCCAACTCATGCCGCTGCCGATGTAATTTCATTATTCAGTAATGCATATACCGACGTCACAGTTGATACCTGGTCTGCACCTTGGGACCAGGCAGATTTAGCTGAAGTTCAAATCGCTGGGAATGATACAAAAAAATATACCAATTTAGTCTACTCGGGAATTGAATTTACTTCAGCTCCAGTTGATGCAACCGCTATGCAATATTATCATGTTGATATTTGGACGCCGGACGCAACTACATTTCATGTGAAGCTAGTTGATTTTGGTACCAATGGTGTTTACGGAGGTGGAGATGATTCTGAATTTGAATTAACGTATACTCCTACACAAAATGGATGGGTTAGCTACGATATTCCTTTAACTGATTTTACAGATCTTACTTCAAGAGCTCATTTGGCCCAAATGATTTTCGTTTCTTCAACAAGTACAGTATATGTTGATAATGTTTATTTCTGGAGAGCTTCAAATGCACCAACACTTTCTAATTTTTCAATTCCTTCAAAAACATTGGGAGATGCGCCATTCTCTATTACTCCACCTACCAGTAACAGTACAGGTGTGTTTACCTATACCAGCAGCAATACAAGTGTAGCAACAGTAAGTGGAAATGTAATAACGGTTGTTGGTATTGGAACTACAGTCATTACTGCTACTCAAGCCGCATCCGGTGCTTATGGAGCGGGTACTATCACTGCTGCATTAGTTGTGGGTTCTCCAACACCATTGACGCCAGCTCCAACGCCTACAAGACCTGCTGCTAATGTGATCTCTTTATTCAGTAACGCATACACGAACGTTCCAGTAGATACTTGGTCGGCAGTTTGGGATCAGGCCGATGTTGCAGATATTCAAATTTCAGGTAACGATACAAAGAAATATACCAATCTGGTGTTCTCAGGTGTTGAATTCACAACCACTACGGTCAATGCTACTGATATGCAGAATTATCATATAGATTTATGGACTCCTGATGCAACAACTTTTCACATTAAGCTGGTGGACTTCGGCGCAGATGGCGTATATCAAGGTGGTGATGATACAGAATATGAATTGACATACACACCTTCTCTTTCCGGTTGGGTGAGTTATGATATTCCTTTGTCAGATTTTGTAGGACTCACTAACAGAGCACATTTGGCACAAATGGTATTTGTTGCTTCAACAAGTACCGTGTATATAGATAATGTTTATTTCTGGAAAACAGATAATGCTCCAACAATTACAGGATTTTCTGTCCCAACCCAGACGCTCGGAGTATCACCATTTACCATTACTCCTCCTACAAGTAATAGCTCGGGAGCATTTACCTATTCTAGTAGCAATACATCTGTTGCAACCATCAGTGGTAATATAATAACAGTCGTAGGAGTAGGGTCTACTATAATAACTGCCACACAAGCTCCTTCCGGTGCTTATGGCGAAGGAACAGCGACTACTACATTTGTTGTTACTTATCCAGGACCAATTGTAGCCGCTCCAACACCTACTCAATTGCAGGCAAATGTTGTTTCTCTTTTTAGTAACGCATATTTCAACAGACCTGTAGATACTTGGTCTGCATCTTGGGATCAGGCTGATGTTGCAGATGTTTTGATTGCAGGAAACAGTACAAAAAAATATACCAATCTTGTATTCTCAGGTACAGAATTCACTTCAATTCCGTTTAATGCAACAACCATGCAAACTTACCATATGGACATCTGGACACCGGATGCTACAACTTTTCATATTAAACTGGTTGATTTTGGTGCTGATGCTGCTTATGGTGGCGGAGATGATTCGGAGCAAGAACTTACATTTACTCCATCAACAAACACATGGGTAAGTTATGATATTCCATTGGCTGATTTTACAGGATTGGCCTCAAGAGCTCATTTGGCTCAGTTGATCTTTGTTTCGTCTAACAGTACTGTTTATGTTGATAATGTATATTTCTGGAAACCTGCTGGAACCACTCCGGTTACTATGATTAATTTCACTGCAGCCAAATCTGGAAAAACAACTGATTTAAAATGGGTTATAGCCAACGAATTTAATAATAACGGATTCGCAGTGGAAAGAAGTACTGATGGAAATAATTGGTCAGAAATTCAATATGTAAACAGTAAAGGCAACACCAATATACAAAGGACTTATGCTGCAGTGGATAAGGCTCCTATTGTGGGCACAAATTTCTACAGATTAAAACAGGTGGATAATGATGGCAGAAAAACGTATTCTAATATTGTAAGTCTGAAGTTTAGCGACAAAGAAATTTTAAGCTATACGTTCTATCCTAATCCTGCTAAAGATTATATTAATATTGTAGTTAATCGTATCTATGATGATTATGCTAAAGTTCAACTATTAGATGTTCAAGGTAAATTATTGAGAGAAGTATTAATCAAGAAATCTGATTCAGGTAGTTCTGTAACTATCAATACAAAAGGTATAGCAAAAGGAATCTACATTCTGAAATATACAGATGGTGTTTATTTGAATTCGGCTCAGATAATTATTGATTAATTAAGGCAATAAATGAAGAGTATAAACGAATAAATATGTATTTTAATTTTTAAATTATTTTTATGAAGTTGAAGTTGATGTTGTTACATGCGATTTTATTTTTCGCATTTATTTCAAACCATACTTTTGGCCAAACCATACAGGTTTCGGGGAAGGTTAGGAGCAAAACAAATGGAGAGGTCCTTGTTGGCGCTTCAGTTACATTAAAAGGGTTAGGCGTTACTGTTCAAACAGATGCACAGGGTAGCTTTTCTATCGCTGTCCCTCAAAAAGGAGCAATTTTGCAAATTAGTTACACTGGAATGAAAATGGCTTCAGTTTCAGTAGGTAGCAAAAATACCAGCCCTGAAATATTATTGGAAGAAGCTAATGGAAGTTTAAGTGAAGTGGTTGTAGTGGGTTATGGTACTAAAAAAAGAAGAGAGCTTACTACTGCAGTTTCATCAATTTCATCAAAAGAAATTAATTCAACTCCTGTAGCAGATGCAGCACAGGCGTTAGAAGGTAAAGTATCCGGAGTAAGCATTGTTCAAAATAGTGGTGCTCCAGGAGGTACTGGAGGAACCAGAATCAGAATAAGAGGAATTTCTTCTATCACAGGAACAAATAATCCCCTTATTGTAGTTGATGGATATCCATTGCCTGACCAGAGAGCTGATAATGTGCTTAATTCTTTCGGAACAGGAGATATTGAATCTATAGATGTATTAAAAGATGCCGCAGCAGCTTCTATCTATGGTCAGCGTGCATCCAATGGTGTTATCATGATAACTACTAAAAGAGGAAAGCCTGGTAAGACTTCATTAACTGTAGACATTTACAGAGGTTTGCAGGAAGCCTGGCAATTACCAACTATGCTAAATGCAAAGCAGTATTCAATTATGAATTCAGAAGCAAGGATTGCCAGTGGATTGCAACCGATACCAAAACTTGCTGATGCCAATGCTGTTGAAACTCAGTACGGCAATGGAACCAACTGGTTAAATGAAGTATTCAGAAGAGCAGCAATGCAAACTGTAAATATCACTGCAACAGGAGGTTCAGACAAAGCGCAGTATTTATTCTCTGCTGGATATTTACAGCAAGATGGAATTATTTATAAAACTGATGTAGAAAGATTTAATTTAAGATTCAATGGTGATGTGAAAGTTAATGATAGAATTAAGATCGGCAATTCGCTTTCAATGAGCAAGTTTACAGAACATTCAGCAGATACATACTCTCCATTTAATAGTGTAATTCTTCTCGCTTTAATGGCTCCGCCAACTGTTTCGCCAAGAAATGCAGACGGAACTTATGCAGGTGGTAATGGTAGTGTAGATGGTTTTAGTGAGCCTAATCCTATTTACCAACTAGAGGTTCCAAAAAACAGTTACAATAAATACAGAATCAATGGAAATATCTTTACGGAAATAGGTATCGTTAAAAGTCTGAAGTTTAAAGCCTTGTTTGGTGCTGATTTTAATTATCAGGAAATAAATAATTTTAGTCCGGCAACACCGGCATCAGGTGGTAATACATTTAATCTCACTAATTATTCTAATCAAAAAGGTTTTTATCCTGATTATCTGGCTGAGTATACGTTAACTTATGATAAAACATTTCACGAAAAACATAAATTCAATGCTGTTGCAGGATATACTTATCAGGAAAACAAGTATTCATATCTGGTAGCTGGTCGTGGTGGAAATTTTACACAAAATATTCCTGTTTTGAATGATCAGATTTTTTTACCTACAGATATTTCTCAAACATATAATGCTTCAGAAGATGGAGTTAACAG
This sequence comes from Chitinophagaceae bacterium, assembly GCA_947446585.1. Taxonomy (GTDB): domain Bacteria; phylum Bacteroidota; class Bacteroidia; order Chitinophagales; family Chitinophagaceae; genus Ferruginibacter. The sequence continues at coordinate 6,835 of CANFGZ010000068.1, forward strand.
CAGAGCAATGTCCTATTTTGGAAGATTGAACTATGATTTTGACAGCAGAGGATTTTTTGCCGTGTCAATCAGAAGAGATGGTAACTCAACTTTCGCCCCAGGAAATAAATTCGCCACCTTCCCTTCTTTTTCTGCAGCATGGAGATTATCTCAGGAGCCTTTTATGAAAAATGTAAAGTGGATTGATGAATTAAAAGTAAGAGGTAGTTTTGGATATACTGGAAATCCTGACGTAGCAGCTAATGCTTATCTACAAAGTATTAATCAAACTTTTCAGTACACTTTTGGAAATTCCAGCGGATCGGGTGGTATCGTTAGCGGTGCAGCCCCAAGTCGTACTTACAATCCTAATATCAGATGGGAAAAAAATGAGCAATTAAATTTTGGTGTTGATGCCTCTATGTTTGGAAATGCAATTAACGTTTCAGTAGATGTTTATCAGCGTCGTTCTAAAGACCTCATATTGTATGTTGCACCTCCATTAGTTTCTGGTACATATGAATCTGTTCCTTTCAATACGGGAACATTACAAAACAGAGGAATTGATTTAACAATAAATGGAAAAGTGTATTCATCAAAAAAATTGAATTGGAATTTCAATGCGGTAATGGGTACTTATAAAAACAAAGTCTTGTCTTTGGGTTTATCTGCTCCAATTGATAATGGATTTACTCGTATAACGGGAGGCAGTAAACGTATTTCAGAAGGATTGCCTGCTGAATATTTTTATGGATTTGTAACGGAAGGTATTTTTCAGTCTTATGAAGAAATAGCCGCTCATGCCACACAGGCAGCAGGTACAGATCCTACCACAAGTACTGCTCCTGGCGATATAAAATTCAAAGATCTTAATGGAGATGGAGTTATAAATGATCAAGACAGAACAAACATTGGAAATGCAAATCCAACTTTCACATATGGATTTACCAATACTGTTAATTACAAAAGTTTTGAATTGACATTGTTCCTTCAAGGTTCTCAAGGAAACAAAGTTTTGAATTTTACCAGATGGTATACAGAAGGTGGAGTAAGTAATGGTAACTATTCAAATGAAGTTTTAGGCCGCTGGACTTCAACAGGAACTTCATGTACAATGCCAAGAATGGTTTTAAATGACCCTAACGGTAACAACAGAGTTTCAGATCGTTTTGTTGAAGATGCTTCATATTTGAGATTGAAAAACATCAGACTATCTTATACATTGCCTGTTAGCTGGATGGGTTATATGAAATTGAAAAAAGCACAATTTTATGTTAGTGCTCAGAATCTATTTACACTCACAAAATACAGTGGTATGGATCCTGAAGTTGGAGGTGGTGTGGATATTGGATTTTATCCGCAGTCAAAAACTTATTTAATTGGAGCTACAATTGATTTCTAAAAAAAATAAAAAACGGTTTATGAAAAAATATTTTTCTAGTTTACTTATTGCAACTTTATTGTTGCTTTCACTTGCACAGTGTAAAAAGAGTTTATTGAATGTAGATCCTACAATTCCTATTAGTTCATTGGATGATTATTATCAAAATGAAACAGAAGCCGTTGCTGCTGTTAACGCAACTTATACTCCGCTATCTGCAATTTATAACGGTGCAGCCTGGCATATTGGTGATATTATGAGCGATGACACCGACTTAGGTGGTGGTGGTGGTGGTGATGGCGATGAAACAGCCGAACTTGATGATTTCAATATGACATCATTTAATCCTATTTTAAAATTAATGTGGGCTCAATGTTACTTTGGAATTTTGAGAGCAAACTTGGTTATTGAGCGTTTACCTGCGGTTCCTACAATAACTGAATCAGTTAGAAAAAGAAGTATCGGTGAAGGGAGATTTTTGAGAGCACTTTATTATTATCACTTAGTAAGAGTCTTTGGTGATGTTCCATTATATACTAATGTAATTAACGCGGAAGAAGCTGCTCAGATTTCACGTTCACCCAAGCAGGCTGTTTACGCTCAAATCATAACAGATTTAAATGCAGCCGATACCTTATTGCCAAATTCTTATACGGGTGCAAACAAAGGACGAGCAACGGCAGGAGCTGCTAAAGGTTTGCTCGCAAGTGTTTACTTAACAATGGGAGATAAATTAAATGCGGCTTTGGTGGCTAAAGACATAATAGATAATAAAAACTTATACGGCTATGATTTATGGGCCGACTACGCAGATAATTTTAGTCTGGATAATGAAAATGGAAAAGAATCTCTTTTTGAAGTTCAATACCGTAGCGGTGGCGGGCAGTTTATGGATTATGGAGCAGGTCAAAAACTAAATTGTTTTTTTGCTCCACGTTTCCAGGATATCGTGGCCAGCAGAGGTTATGGATGGAATGTTCCTACCAGAAATTTTGCCGACAGTTATGAAAAAACTGGAGCTACTTATAATACCATAATTGACAAAAGAAGAAATCGCTCGATGTGGATTCCTGGAGATACCTATGATACATACACGCAACCAACTCAGCTAGTTGGTTCTCCATTAGGACTTGACATTAAAAAATATTTTGTTCCTGTTGCTAATACACTTGGCGATAATGGAGGCTGGACATGTGCACTAAATGTGCCGATTATGCGCTATTCAGAAGTGCTACTCATTTATGCAGAGGCTGCAGGATCAGTTCTGGGAAAACCCTATATAGACCTCGTAAGAGCAAGGGCAGGGTTGCTTCCTATTTCTTCTACATTAACTGATGCTCAGTATCTCGACGTGATTTATAATGAAAGAAGACATGAATTTGCATTTGAGATGCATCGCTGGTATGATTTATTGCGTCATCCTGATCCCAATTATTTTCTAACGGTTATGAGAGCTGCTGGTAAAACAAGTATCCAGCCCAAGCATAGGTATATGCCAATTCCTCAATCTGAAAGAGATAAAAATCCAAATCTTACTCAAAATGAAGGCTATTAATATTCTAGAATTTAAAAAAATGATTATGAAAAAATATTTCAAACTTGCTATTCTTTGTGTTTTAAGTTCGTTGTTTTTTGTTCAATGTAGAAAAAGCAATATTGAATTGGTAGGTTCTGCATCAACTGCAGAGTTTAGTTTTGTTCAATCACCGGCTAGTGATACATTGCCTTATCCTTATAATGTAACCTTTACCAACAGTAGTAATGAAGCTTTTTTGTATCAGTGGAATTTTGGCGATAATTCAGCCTTCTCTTCTGAGAAAAATCCTGTTCATACCTACAAAGTTGGAGGCACTTATAACGTAACCTTAACCTCGGTAGGAACTTTTGGTAATAATTCTGTAACCAAAGTACTGAGTGTGTCAGATGCTTGTCAAAATGATTTTTTTAAAAAACTTACCAATTGTACATACGGAGAGTGGACATGGAGCACAGATGATGACGCTATAAAGGTTTTATATGCTGATGGTACAAGCGTTTATTCTTATACTTCAGCTGCTGATTGTCAGATTGATGATGTGTTTAAATTTAATGTTAACGGCGATTTCGGTTATGACGCTAATGATCAAACTTATGTTCAATCTACTTCCAGCTGCGGTCCTGCAAAAGCAAATGCATCTAGTTACCAGGTTGTTGCGCCTAATGGTTATTATCCTAAAATAATTTTAGGACCTTTAGCTTCCGGTATTGGTCGTCCTTTTTTGGGCACAACAGATTCTGTTGAAAACAATACTTATGAAGTTTTAAGTTTTACACAAAATAGTATGTTGGTAAGAGCTACGCTAAGTAATTCTGGAGGCAAATACATTCAAATTAAACTGGTAAAGAAAACCATACTCACTCTTGATGGCATTAAACAAATATTAACCGGAGGTAGCAGTAGAAGCTGGAAGCTCGATCCGGCAACTGGCGCAAATTCAATTGTAGTTGGTACAGAGGGCAATCCTACCGAATATTACGGTGGAGGTCCTTTAGAACCCACCTGCCAGGTAGATGATGTGTATTCTTTTTCAATAAATGATCATCTAATTTACAATGCTAATGGATCAACTTTTAATGGAGGAAACATAACTCCAAATTACAATTGTGGAGCAGATCGATCTTTTGAAAAGACATATGTTTTTGGAGCTGTTGAAGGTGGTCTTG
>CANFGZ010000069.1 GCA_947446585.1 Chitinophagaceae bacterium
AACCTCGGATTGATACCGGGATATGGTGGTACACAGCGATTAACTCAATTAATAGGAAAAGGGAAAAGCATGGAATTGCAAATGACCGCACAAATGGTTGATGCTAATGAAGCTTTGCAATTAAAACTGGTAAATCATGTAACCTCTACCGAAAATTTATTAATAAAGGCAACAGAAATTTTGCAAATCATACAATCCAAAGCACCAATTGCCATCAGCAAAATTATTGACTGTGTAAATACTGCTGTACTAAGCGACAGTGCATTTACCAATGGAAAATCTGGTTTTGATAAAGAAGCAGAATCTTTCGGAGATTGCTTCAACACAGAAGATATGAAAGAAGGAACTACTGCTTTTCTGGAAAAAAGAAAAGCTATTTTTAAAGGAAATTAAAAAATACATTATGCCATTCAGAATTGAAAAAGACACCATGGGCGAAGTAAGCGTTCCTTCAGATGCTTACTATGGCGCTCAAACTCAAAGAAGCATTGATAATTTTAAAATTGCTCAGGACATCAATAAAATGCCTAAGGAAATTATCACTGCCTTTGCCTATCTAAAAAAAGCTGCAGCTATTACCAATTGCGAAGCCGGAGTATTAACGCAAGAAAAAACTGATTTGATTGGAAAAGTTTGCGATGAAATTATTGATGGAAAACTTAATGACTACTTTCCATTAGTGGTATGGCAAACAGGAAGTGGCACTCAAAGTAATATGAATGTAAATGAAGTGGTTGCCTACAGAGGACATGTATTGAAAGGCGGAAGCCTCAACGACAAAGAAAAATTTCTTCATCCTAACGATGATGTAAATAAATCTCAATCCAGTAATGACACCTTCCCCACTGCGATGCACATTGCAGCTTATAAAATATTGATTGAAACTACATTACCGGGTATCGAAAAACTAAGAGATACTTTAGCGGCAAAAAGTAAGCAGTTCATGCATGTGGTTAAAATTGGAAGAACACATTTCATGGATGCGACGCCATTAACAGTTGGACAGGAATTCAGCGGCTATGTATCACAGTTAAATCATGGTATTAAAGCCATTAAAAATACATTATCACATCTTAGCGAATTGGCATTAGGCGGAACCGCTGTAGGTACAGGCATCAACACACCTGAAAACTATTCTGAAAATGTAGCAAAGCACATTGCTAATTTAACCGGACTTCCATTTGTAACTGCAGAAAATAAATTTGAAGCATTAGCTGCTCATGATGCGATTGTAGAAGCACATGGCGCTTTGAAAACCGTTGCCGTTAGTTTGATGAAAATTGCCAACGATGTAAGAATGCTATCATCCGGACCAAGAAGTGGTATTGGTGAATTATTTATTCCGGATAACGAACCAGGATCTTCTATCATGCCTGGAAAAGTAAATCCAACGCAATGCGAGGCGCTGACCATGATTGCGGCTCAGGTCATGGGAAATGATGTAACCATTGGTATTGGCGGCAGTAACGGACATTTTGAACTGAATGTATTTAAACCCGTGATGATTTATAATTTCTTACACAGCGCCAGATTGATTGGTGATGGTTGTGTTTCTTTCAATGATAAATGTGCGGTAGGAATTGAACCTATTGAAAGCAATATCAAAAAACATGTCGACAATTCATTAATGCTGGTAACGGCTTTGAATACTAAAATTGGTTACTACAAAGCTGCAGAAATTGCTCAGAAAGCGCATAAAGAAGGAACTACTTTGAAAGAGATGGCCGTTAAATTAGGTTATCTCACTCCCGAAGAATTTGATCAGTGGGTGATTCCGGGGAATATGGTGGGGAAGCTGATGTGATAATTTGATACAGACTATTTTCTCTGAATGAGATATTAATAAATAGAAAAGCCGTTTCAATTGAAACGGCTTTTCTATAATATAAAATTGATTATGGTCTGGGCACATCAAATGTACCTTCGGTTACAATTATTGGCAAAAAAGTTGGTGCTGGTCCCAGCAATGTTCCCTCAAATGTTCCTGTGCATCTAGTTGCGGTCAAGGTTGAAATAGTAATAGTAAATCCAGGCGTTTGTGATTGATTCATAGGATCCGTTGCTACACTATAAGTAGTCGTGGAATTGAAAAAATAATCACTGGAAACACTGATTCCTGAAGCAAATTGATTTACATTATAAGTAGCTGCCAATATCGCCCCTCCCTGATCTTTCTGTATATATAAATTAATACTGGATGTATTTGGAGAAACAGAAGAGTCCCCATCGATGCTTAAAATAGAAGATGCTGCTGAATTATTTAATCCAGCAGTTGAATTTACATTAAATGTGGTAAAGACGTCATTCATTCTGCAGGTAATAAAATTATTAACCGGTGCAGTGTAAGTAATGGTAAGTATACAAGGGCTTCCACTACCACTTGAAACATTATAATCAAAAGGTCCTGAGGCAGTAGGTGTTCCTGAAGCAGATAAAATTACTTGTTGTGGACCTGTTGCAGTGAACACTCCTGAAGCTGTAAAAATTACACCATTATTATTATTGGTAGAAATCTGATAACTACCCAGCGTGGTTACGGTAACATCTATTGTAGCCGTGTTGGAATTATTCATAGCAACACCAACATCATAACTTCCAGATGGCACTACTCCTGTACATCCTGCAGGAGAGCCTCCAAGTGTAAATACTGCAGGAGATGATAATGGATCAAATGTGATTACAAAGTTACAAGTTGTACCACCAAGCCCGGTTACAGGATAAGTAAATGGGCCAGCACTTGTTGGCGTTCCGCTTGCAATTAAGGTTACTCCTGTGTTAGCTAAAGTAAATGCTCCTATAGCAGAAAAAGAAACTCCATTAACTACTGGAGTTGATAAATTATAAGCACCGGCTGTTGTAACAGAAACATCCATTGAAGCTGTATTGCTGGAATTGGTACTCAAACCTTGCATATAAGTTCCTGCTGTTGTAAATCCGGTACAATTAGTTCCGGCTCCACCTAAAGTATATACCGCATTAGGAGAACTAGTACTGTCTTGTACTTCCACATCAATAAGGCACTCACTGTTATTATGAATATAAGAAACGGTAAATTGTTTTATTCCTGCTAAACTATCCGGTGTTCCATGACCATACAATCTTGCTGTGTTGATACCTGTTGTAGGAAATTCTCCCGTTCCATAAAATGAAAAGTTGTTGATCGTATCGGTCTTAATTACAAAACTTCCTGGCAAGGTTACATCCACTTGAACATCAATATAATTTAATGAATTCAAAGTAGTACCCAATATATAAGTTCCATTTACAGAACTAGGTAAACATTTTGGAGATAACGAATCGATTTTTAATGTGCCTGAAGACTCATCAAAACTTAATTGTTTTTGACAGGAAACAAATAATAAGGAAGAAATAAAAAGCGCAATAAAAGCACTGAAAAGTTTCATATTAGTGTTTTTGTATTTTAATAATGATATTGTATCTCTTCAAAAAAGCTGAAGTTATTTTAATGCTAAAATGAAGAGACGCTAAGTTAAATCAATTATAACAATTGTGAATCAACAACAGGCATTTCTTCTATATTATTCAGATTATCTTTTACTTCCTCTTTTTTGTGATTAAAAAATTTACGCTGAAATACAAGAATAGTAATCACTCCTCCGCTAATAGCTGCATCTGCCAGATTGAATATGGGTCTAAAAAATTCAAAATCTTCGCCACCCCAAATTGGAAGCCAAGCAGGAAAATGTCCTCTGAGCACTGGAAAATAAAGCATGTCTACCACATTTCCATGAAGGAATTTACCATAACCTTTAGAGGACAAAGTCGATAATCCGTCGTAACCCATATAGTCGTTGATTATTGGACTAAAGACCATTCCTTTATTAAATATTAATCCATAAAAGCAACTGTCAATTAGATTACCAAGTGCCCCGGCAAAAATCAAAGCGGCACAAAAAATAAACCCATTATGATAGCGTTGTCTGATTATTCTTCCCATATAAAAAACGCCAAAAACAACTGCTCCCATTCTAAAAATAGTAAGTGCCAATTTGCCCCAGTTTCCACCAAATTTCCATCCATAGGCCATTCCTGGATTTTCAACAAAATATAGTTGAAACCAATTGCCAATAACTGGACTTGAGGTATTGAGATAAAAATTGGTCTTGACATAATATTTCAAAAGCTGATCAGATATGACCACCAGTAAGATTATGATAATGACGTGAATTTTTTTCATATAATTCAGCAAAGATAAGGGACGATGAATACGTTTCAAAAGTTTGATTTCAGGTGATACAGAAACCAAATGATTCCGGGTTATTCATTAGTTTACTCTTCAAAATAAACTCTTTTTACCCGCTGCGAAATGTTGGTGAGGATCTCATACGGTATGGTATGAGCCCAATGGGCGATTTTTTTAACCGGAAGCTGCTCACCAAAAACAATAACCTCATCTCCTTCATTAGCATTTATGCCTGTAATATCAAGCATGGTCATATCCATACACACGTTACCAATAACCGGAGCCATTTGCCCGTTAACCAGCATCTTTCCGTTGCCATTTCCAAAAGCTCTCGGATATCCATCGGCATATCCAATTCTAACTGTTGCAATTACGGCATCATGAGCTGTCCGCCCTTTTCTGCCATATCCAACGGTGTCTCCTTTTTTTATTTTTTTTATTTGTGCAATAGTAGTTTTTAATGTGGTTACATTTTCAAGAGCAAAATTTTCATCCACACCATAAAGCCCGATTCCTAAACGAACCATATCAAATTGCATACGAGGATAAAAATGAATTGCAGATGTATTTGCAAGATGTTTTAAAAAAGTGTAGCCAACAGTTGATACTATTTTATTGGCCATGAATTCAAAATCGATTCCCTGTTGAACGGTAAATGTTTCCTGAGCAGAATCTTCACTGGCCACAAGATGAGAAAAAACAGACTTGATGGTAAATAATTTTTCATCTTTCAATTGATTGCACAAATCATCTATTTCATGAGACATGAATCCCAATCTGTGCATGCCTGTATCTAACTTAATATGAATAGGAAATTTATTTATTTTTTTATGCGCTAAATATTTTTTGAAGGCATCAAAAATTTTGAATGAATAAATCTCTGGTTCAAGTTGATAACGTATTAGATTATCAAAACCTACTTCGGTTGTGTTCATTACCATGATAGGTAAACGAATTCCTCCTTTTCTAAGTTCAACTCCTTCATCGGTATAGGCAACAGCGAGGTATTCTACGCCTTCCTGTTGCAGTAAATTAGCAATGTCTACACTACCGCTTCCATAACTGAATGCTTTTACCATCGCCATCAGTTTTGTGTTTTTGTGCAATTGTTGGCGATAAGTTTTTAAATTATTTCTTAATGCATTCAGATTAATTTCAAGAATAGTATCGTGAAGTTTTTGCTCTATTATCTGACCAATTTTTTCAAACTCAAAAATCCGGGCTCCTTTAAGCAAAATTGCCTCATTATTAAAATTCATTGATGGAATAGCATCAATAAATTCCTGAGTTGTGGCGAAAAAATGTTTTTCAGGAAGCCATTCAAAAGATTGGGCATTAGCAGAAATATTAGCACCAATACCGATTATACGGCTTATTTTTTTCTGCTTAATAATTGAGGCTATTTTTTGGTATAATGATTCATCAGACAGATCAGACTGAAGCATATCACTCAGAATAATTGTTTTGCTGGAATAGAATTCTTGTTGTGATAAAAAATCAAGGGCAATATTTAATGAATCAATATCGGCACTGTAACTGTCATTGATGACCACACATTGATTAATGCCCTGCTTCAACTCCAGGCGCATAGCCACAGGGCGCAATTCATTAACGGCGTTTACCATAAATGAAATTTCCATTCCCAGATTAAGCAGTGTAGCACAACAAGTGATAACATTAAAGATTGACGCTTCATCAGTAAAGGGTATAGAAAAAACAAATGAAGTGTCTTTATATTTACAACTCAGATAACTCGCACGGGCTTGTTTATCAATTTTTGTAATCTGCAAATCAGCTGAGGATGTGCGGCTCCAGCTAAATAATTTGAGTGATTTATTTTCATTCTTTAAAAATGACTGAATACTATTATTCACTCCTTCATGTTCATTGCAATAAATGAGCAGATCGGCGCCAGAAAATAATTTTAATTTTTCATTTATTTTTTGTTCTGCATTAATAAAACCTTCTGCGTGTGCATCGCCAATAAAAGACAAAATACCTATGCTTGGTCTGATTATTTTTTGTAATTTTTCCATTTCGCCAGGCATTGAAATTCCGGCTTCAAAAATCCCCAGGTTATGATTTTCATGGATTTGCCAAACACTTAATGGAACACCAATTTGTGAATTATAGCTTTTCGGACTTCTAACAATATCGAATGAATGGTTAAGCAACTGGAAAAGCCATTCTTTAATAATTGTTTTTCCATTGCTTCCCGTTATACCAATAACAGGAAGTTGAAATTGATTTCTGTGATGAGCTGCCAAATTTTGTAAAGCCATTAAAACATCATCAACTAATAAAAAGCAGGAGTGTGGGAAATGGTGTAAATTGTTTAAATCAAAACTGTCATCAACAATAAAGTTTCTTACTTCTTTGTGATACAGCTCAGCAATAAAAGTATTTCCATTTCTTCTTGGGCCTTTGATAGCAAAAAACAATGCGCTTGAAGGAAAAGCAACACGGCGGCTGTCTGTAAGAATATTATCAATAACAGCATCATTATGTTGCTGCAATATTTTTGCATTGATAACCAGGGCAATATTTGAAATGGTATAATTCAAAAATTAAATTTCTTTATTCAATGTCTTTGGGTGTTCCTTTTTTCTTATGTTTTACAGAATATAAGATTGATCCCAAAATGCATATTACAATTATTAACAGAGATAAATATACCTGAGTCTGTTTTTCGAGCCAAATATTAATCCAGTGTTCGGCAAGCATTTTGATTCCAATAAAAAAAAGCACAAATGATATCCCCTGTTGAAGATAATCGAATTTAGAAATAGCAGATCTTAATAAAAAGAATAGACTCCTTAATCCCAGCACCGCAAAAATATTGGATGAATAAACCACGATTCTGCTTCTTGAAATCCCCAGTACCACTGGCAAAGAATCCAGTGCAAAAAGAAAATCTATAGCTCCAAGTAAAATTACCACTACAAACAATGTGGTATAAATAGGCTTGCCCTTTTCTCTGATTATGAATCTTCCATTTCCATCATGATTAACCAAAGGCAAATATTTATTTAAAAATTTGTACACTTTTGATTCCTGAGGTTTGAATTCCTCATCATCTGTGGCTGTAAACATTTTAAAGGAAGTGTACACTAAAAACAATCCGAATAAATATAAAATCCAGTGAAATTCATTTACTAATGAAACACCAACAGTAATAAAAACCAATCTCAGAAAAATGGCCATCAAAATACCAATTAACAACACTCTTCCGTAGTGGATTTCATTTACTTTAAACGCAGAAAATATGATGATAAAAACAAAAACATTGTCAATACTCAGACTCCATTCCATTAAATACGCACTTAAATATTCGATGGCCGTTTGACGGCCGCTTTCAAACCAAATAAACACCAGAAAACCCATGGCGATCAAAACCCAGAAAACAGTTTGCAAAGCTGCAGATTGAATGCTCACCAAATGATTTTTCCTGCTGAAAATACCAAGGTCAATAATCAGTGATAATAATACCACCAGACCAAAAACTAAATATATTACCTGAGACTTATCCATTTTAAATATTAGACTGCATATTTTCTTTTACGAAGAAATTGAAATATCAACGCAAATAAAATGACCATGAATATGGGTAAAACAATGTTCAAGAATTGCCAGAAATTTTTTTGAGCATTAATTTTTTTGGGATCTAAAAATCGGATAGCATAATCTTTGCTTTTGGCTTCGGAAAGATTATGCTCATTAATCAGATAATCCAATGCGTTCAACAGAAAATCTTTATTAGCAAAAGGAAATTGACGTTGTGAGCCATATGTATAAGGATTCATGCCCATTGGCAACGGTTGATTTCCTTTCACCACAGAATTCATTAAAATGTCGCCGTCTGCAACAACCAGCATTTTATTTTCTATTGGGCAAGAGGTTAAGAAATCAATTCGGTGAGCTTTCAATGAATCATTCATTTCATTGGAAAGCCGGTTTGAAAACAAGGACTTAAATTTTCCTTCCAGTAATACGGCGATAGGAATATTAGCCGTTTTAAAATTATTATCTTCAGGAGCGGTGCTGTTTTCTTTACCGCTGATCAATGCCGGGGAAGCAATAATTCTGGAGTTTAAAGAACTGTGTAATAAAACAGTTTTGGTAATGCCTTCCGCTTCCACCATGTCGATTGAATTTACAAATCGGCCCGAAACATATCCAAGGTTTTTATTGATTGGGTGATTTTCGGCTGATTCTATTACAGGAAAATAATTCCAGGGAAGCAATTCGAATTGCCCATTACCATTGATATCAAAAGGAAGATAATCACATTGTAAATCCATAATCAAATCTGGATTTACCCTTACTCCATATTTAAAAAAAAGATCGTTTAAATTTAAATCGCGGTCGTAAGCAACCACTTCATTTTTTATCTGAAGACTATCCATTTCTGCATTGAGTCTGTCAATAAAAAAAAGCAACTTCCCGCCATTCATAACATATTGATCAATCTTTAGTTTTTCTGTTTCTGTAAAGGACAGTTTAGGTTTTAATATAATCAGTGATTTAAATTCAGGACTGATAAAGGGTTGTTGATTGATATCAATTAATGACAAATCGAAATCAGGCTTAAGCGTTTGTTCGGCAAGATCATAAACACTGTAATCCATCGGCTCACCATTTCCGATAGCATAGGCTATTTTTATTTTTATATTTTGATTGAGCTTTGCAATTCCATTAGCGATGTTGAATTCAAGCAGTGCTTCTGCATTATTTACTTCCTTTACATTTACAATTGGTGTTTTTCCTTTATAAATTTGAATTGGAAATATTTTGTCTTTTTGATGCAGCAATGCAATTGGGAAAACATTCTGTTGCTCCTGACCATCTTTTTTTTGTGCTGTTAAATTAATAGGCAGTAAACCCATTGAGGTAAGTGTGTCGGCATAACTAACCGAAGTACCTGCAATGATATCTTCTGGCGAAATAAACTGGTAACTTAATTTATTACCCGCTACTTCTTTGAATTCCCTCAGCAAATCTTCTGTAGCGGAAGCCAGTTTTTTGAAACCACTTGGATAATTCCCTTTTAAAAAAACGTCTATGGTTATTGGCTCATCGATGTTATTAAGCAATAATTCGGTTCCCTTGCTTAGGGTGAATCTTTGCTCATCAGTTAAATCAATCCTGCTGTGCCATAAGGATGCAACTACATTTATAGCTAGTAAAAAAGCAAGCATTAAAAAAATGCCCCATCTACTGTTTAATATTTTTGAAATAAACTTCATATTATTTTTGCTGAAGTTTTTTTTCGGTGATAAAAAGAGACATTATAATCAAACTGAAAAAATAAATTATATCTCTGCTATCGAGTACGCCCCTGCTTATACTTTTGTAATGAAAATCTATTCCAAACATCTCGATATAATAATCTGCATGGCCTGTAAAAAAGGCAAGATGACTAATGGCATTAAATCCGAAGTAAAGTAATAAACAGGCAAAGGCACTTAATAAAAATGAAACGATTGCATTGGAAGTAAAACTTCCACAACAAAGGCTGATCGCAGAAAATACAGCACTCAGCAAAAAAAGTCCGATGTAACTTCCAGTAATACCGCCCGAATCAATGACCCCGGTAGAGCTTAACGATTTAATAGTATAAACATAAAGAAACGTAGGAATCAATGAAAATAAAATAACGATAAGAATAGAAAAATATTTACCCAAAGTAATTTGTAATGAAGTCAGCGGTTTGGTTTTTAAAATTTCAAAAGTCCCTGTTCTGAATTCATCTGAAAAAGAACGCATAGCAACTGCGGGCACCAAAAAAAGAAAAATCCACGGAGCAAGGTCGAAGAATTTATCTAGAGAAGCATAGCCATATTCCAGTACACTGGAGTCTTGTAATACAAAAAGGAACATACCATTGATCAGCAAAAAAAGGATAACAGCTATATAGCCGGTCAGACTGCTGAAAAACTGATTGATTTCTTTTTTGCAAATACTCCACATAAATATTAAAGTACCGCAATTTAACCCTTAAAAAAAGAAACCCAAGCAAAAGCCTTGTCTATTTTATGAAAATATCAATCGATATGGCACTTCCAAAGAATTAAAATTGTCCTTGTTTTATCAAAAAATCCCCCACAATTAAACTTTGCTTCTTTTTGAGTGAATTATTTTTAATTATTTCGACAATTTTTTTTGGCAGATTTTATTAAATCGTTAACTTCCAATTTCTAATTTTTAACTAAAACGAATGTTATGAAAAAAACACTATTGTACTTTATGAGTTTAACCATGTTTGCTATTGGTTGCCAGAAAAATTCTATCAATGAAACTAGTACTGACCTGAATAACGTTGTTGCTGATGCTCCTGCCTCATTTGGCCGCCATTGTGCTTCTTATGAAGTATTACAAAGACAATTAAAAGAAGATCCCACTTTAGCTGCAAGAATGACTGCTATTGAAGAAGCTACGGAAAGGTTTGTACAAAATCCTGAAATGGCTAGACTTGTAAATGGTGTTTATGTTATTCCTGTAGTTGTAAATGTATTGTATCAAACAGCTGCTCAAAATATTTCTTTAGCGCAAATTCAATCACAAATTGCAGTTTTAAA
>CANFGZ010000070.1 GCA_947446585.1 Chitinophagaceae bacterium
AACTTTCGGATTCTTTTATGCCTAATTTGATTTTATGACCATCACTTACACCAGCAAATTTTACATACAGGTTTTGTGCATAAACGGTATCGTCTATCTGGAGAATGCCCATGCTGTCGGCTTGAATTAATGGCATGGCTTTATAATGCATACTGTCTTTGCTGACAAACGTAACATCAGCCATTAATGCGATGTCTTTGTCGGTATAATGATATCGTTCATTTTTAGGATTTTTTACTACTTTATTCAGGATAAAATATCCGTTTCGGTAATAACCTTTTTCGCCTTCGCCTATTTCATATTCTTTGAATTTAGCCGTATCGTTATTGTTAGCGCTATTTATGGCAAAAGAAATATAAGTAAAGATATCTTTAGTCAGGTAAGATTTTGTATCCGGATTGCTGCTCATGTTGTTGTCTTTCATCATATACACATCAGGCATGAGCGTAAACTGCTCCGAAATTTTATTTGTGGCTTTATCTTTCTTTGAAAAATTAAGTTGATAAAATTTTCTTCCTTTTTCATGCCCGGAAGAATCTTTTGAATAGGTTACATCATAATCGCCCATTCTTGTAGGCAGTTGTCTGATTAAAGTAAGATTTTCGGTAGGGTCTTCAGTTTTTTTGGACATAGGATCTTTTCCCATAGGAACATTTATGCCGTTTACTTTACTGTCGCTGATTACTTTTTTATTACTGCCTGAAATCAACATGCCTGCAATCATCAATGAAAAACCAATGTGAGCAATAGATCCACCCGCATTTTTGAATTTATTTTTCAATACAAGTGAGATATACATGGCATTGGCAATTACCGCATATATGGCATAAAAGAACGCGATGTAGATTGCAACTAAAAAACCGCCACCTTGTTTTTTATAGTCGAAAGGGTAAAAAATAAAAATCAACGTACATAAAATAACGGAAACAATTAAGGGGTATTTTATATTTTTTATCAGATAGCCTTTGGGTGTTGTTCTGTATTTTAAATATTGTGAAACTGCAGTTAGAAATCCAATGAACACCGCAACCATAATCATTATCTTATTGTATAAGAACTCAGCATCCTCTGGCATTGCAAGCGGCCCTTTATGAATGTAAATGATAAGGTCTTTTAAAAAAGGCGTTTTACTGTAAACAGGAATGGATGTGATAATAATGATAAATAATGCAGAAAGAAATAAAATAAATGAACCAATAAACATGAAGAATTCTCTGGAACGGGTTTCTTCTTCTTTATGTATAGTGGGAATTTTTTTGAAATGAATAAAAAACATGCTGAGCACAGGAATGGCAAATGAAAGCACAAATAATCCAATCATTACATTGATGGCTTTGCCGGCTTCGGTAAATGCATGCACAGAAGTGTCTCCTAAAATTCCGGTACGGGTTAAAAATGTGGAGTATAAAACAAAAACAAAAGTCAGGATGGCAAATAAATAGCTGGCTCTTAACGAGTGGCCGGTAGCATTAAAAATCATCATCGTATGTATGCCGGCAATCAGAATGAGCCATGGCACTAGAGAGGCGTTTTCTACAGGATCCCAGGCCCAATATCCGCCAAAGCTTAAAGATTCATAAGCCCATTTTCCTCCCATCATTATACCGACACCTAAAACGCAGGCACTTAATAAGGCCCAGGGAAGTACAGGCTTAATCCATTCTGTATATTTTTTGGTTTGTAAACCGGCGTACGCAAAAGCAAAAGGAATAATCGTTGAGGCAAATCCTAGAAATAAAATAGGGGGATGAATAACCATCCAGTAGTTTCTTAACAGTACATTTAATCCCATGCCGTCTTTTATAAATGTCAGGTAATTGGGCTGAGAAAAAATGGGAGCAGGGATTTCATTTCTGGTAAGCGTAAATGGACTGTTACCAATTCTAACGCCAAAGAAATAAACGCCTAAAATCATCAGCATTAAAAACACCTGTGCCATTGAAACTATAGTCATTACTGGTGCGCGCCACGTGTTTTTTGTTTCCTGATTTTTATTGAATATAATAAACAATCCTAAAACTGAATGCCAGATTGCCCATAATAAAAAACTTCCTTCTTGTCCTTCCCAGATACACGCAAGCAGGTATTTATATTCAAGTTCTTTGGAGGCATGCTTATATGCATACATATACTCGTAATAATGATTAAAGCATAGGAAAAAAATTACAGAGAAAATAACAAAAACACTAAACGTATGGATTATGAAACTTGCTTTTCCAAGATTAATCCAATTGGCTTTTTCTGTTAAATCAATTGATCTAGAGGCATAGAAAAAAGATATAAAGGAAACCAAAGAAGCCACTAATGCTATTATTACAAATAAATGGCCAATTTGTCCGGGAAGTAAATGCTCACCTTCAAATTTTATCATCTTTAAAAATTATTGAAATATTAATTAGAGGAAGATTGTTCTTTCATACTGTTTTCCAGTACTTTTTTGTCGTCTTTATATTTACTTGGACATTTTAATAAAATATCCTTGCACTCAAAATGATCTTTAAACATTCTTCCTTTTAATACGATTCTCTCGCTTTTTTCAAGATCGCCAGGTTTGCTATTGTGGTAAACAATTTTAGCTTTTCCTCCAAGACTATCCACAACATAAAAAGAAAGATAATTAGGGTTATTGATAGGATCGTATGAAATCGGCTGGGTTTTATCTAGTTTGGCAATTAAATGAACAAACTGGCCCGGCTTTTTTTGTGCCGAACTTACCGTGTCATAAGTTGAAAAATCAGCAGAATATACCAATAGGCAAATGATCATGATGGCAATTCCGATTAAAATAATAATATGAGTTCTTTTCATCTTTATGTTTTCGTGGCCAAAGGTAATTCAAAACAAATTGAGACGGTAGATAATTGACTTTTTTAATGGTAAAAAATAATCTTCAATTATCTTTGTTGCGAAAAATAATATTCGATCATGGCCGATTTAACAAATTTTAATCCAAACTCCGTTGGAAATCCCAATAATAATATTTTTGGACTCCCATTTTCAGAATCAGACGCCCGTTTAGTGATTCTGCCCATACCCTGGGAAGTGACAGTAAGTTATAACGCAGGTACCGCACGTGCTCCGGATCATGTTTTTACAGCAAGTTTACAAATCGATTTGTATGACCCTGATTATAAAGAAGCCTGGAAACAAGGTTTTTTTATGAGATCTCCGGATAAGAAAATTTTAATGAAAAGTGATTATCTCCGTAAAGAGGCTGAGTTGTACATTAATTATATTTCTCAGGGTGAATCTGTGGATAATAATAAATTTATGGCTAAAACCCTGAAAGAAATCAATCAGGGAAGTTTATTTCTTAATGACTGGGTTTATGAACAAACCTCCGCCATGTTAAATGCAGGGAAGTTAGTGGCCTTGCTAGGTGGAGATCACAGTACTCCGTTTGGTTTCTTCAAAGCGATTGCAGATAAATATCCTGAGTTTGGAATCCTACAAATCGATGCTCATTGTGATTTGAGAAATACATTTGAAGGATTTAATTTTTCTCATGCTTCTATAATGCATAATGCCTTGGAAAAAATTCCAGCTTTGAAAAAACTGGTTCAAGTTGGTATTCGTGATTATTGCGAAGAAGAACTGGACTACATCAACAATAGTAATGGAAGGGTAGTGACTTTCTTTGATAAAAATATCAAGACTCGTCAATACGAAGGCGAAACCTGGAAGTCGATAGTGGATGAAATCGTGAATTCTTTACCACAAATTGTTTTTATCAGTTTTGATATTGATGGGCTGGATCCTAAATTATGCCCACACACCGGAACTCCTGTACAGGGCGGCTTTGAAACAGAACAGATTTTTTATTTGTTACATAAAGTCTTTCTGTCGGGAAGAAAAATTGTAGGCTTCGATTTGAATGAAGTAGGCGTGAGTCATGACGAATGGGATGAGAATGTTGGTGCTCGTGTGCTGTATAAGCTTTGTAATTTACTAACGGCAAGTAATCCAGTAAATGTATAAATTTAATATCATACTACCGGATGAGAAGAACCGCACTTACCATTTGGTTACGGTGCTGATAGCTATTTTGAATGCTGCAGGATTTGTTTATATGAAGTCTCATATCAATAGCGAAGGCAGTGACTTTCTTACTTTGTTTGGGGGATCTATATTAATAGGACAAATTGGAAATTATTTTTTTTTTAAAAAAAGGAGAAAAACCAATTTGTTTACCATGTTAATAACCATTATCCTCGCTTCTATTTGCTGGCTTTTTTTGGGCATGATGGCATTCGGGTTACTTGACCTAACCTTCGCTATTTTAGGTTTTATTGCTTTCAGAAAATTGCAAATAAAATTTTTTGATGATAAAATTGAATTTCCTTCTTTCCCAAAAAAACAAATTAACTGGAATGATTTGGATAATTTGATTTTAAAAGACGGAATCCTTACGATCGATTTTAAAAATAACAAACTCATGCAATTCACCCTGAATCCGTCAGATAATAAAGATTTGATTGAATCAGCATTCAATGATTTTGTAAAAAACAATTTAGGCGTTAATAAATAAACATCACCAATAACAACAATCATGGGCATTTTAAATGAATCACCTTTCCTGATGTACTCCGATGGCAGTGGAAATATTTTCGAAGACATTAGTCTTTACGCTGTTGGAAGAAGCGGCTGGGATGCATTTCCAGTGCCTGTTGAAGACTGGATAGAATTGCCCGAAGGTGGCCAGTTGTATGAATTGCCAGGTAGAAGAGGTATTGGAATTGATGTGGAAACAGGCGATATGCGGTTGTGCGATAAAGGATGGGCGGTTGCTGCATTTATTCCACCTGCACATACAGGATTGTATATGTCTGCCTATGAAACGATGCCTGATGCGCCAACGTTACCTTTGTTTTGTTATACCGCTGCCGGCTGGCATAATGATAAATTATACGTTCCTGCAGTAAGAATAGAAAAAGATATTCGACAAGAAGCCATTGGATATGATGATGATAATATTCAATCAGGACATGATAATTTATTGACCGCTTATCCTGATAATAGATTGGTAAAACATTTAATGGAAAATTGTTGCATGACGTATACTTGTCCGGCTGCAAGAAACCTGGCTTTGGGAAGATGGGAGTGTCCTGTACCGGTATCTCCGGCTTGTAATGCCAATTGTATTGGTTGTATTTCTTTTCAGCCTCAGGAAGAAGAAATTTTCAGTACTCAAGATAGGCTGACGTTTAAGCCAACAGCAGAAGAAATTGTAGAATTTACTGTTCCTCATCTTGAAACGGCGCCTTTTCCAATTATTAGTTACGGACAAGGTTGCGAAGGTGAACCGTTGTTAATGTGGGAAACAATAAAGGAATCGATAATTGAAATTAGAAAACATACTTCAAAAGGAAGCATCAATATTAACACCAATGGCAGTAAACCTGATGCGGTGAAAGCTTTGTGTGAAGCGGGTTTGAACAGCATGAGAGTAAGTATGAATTCTGCAAGAAAAAAAATATACACTTCTTATTACCTACCCAATAATTATAAGTTTGAAGATCTGATTGAAAGTTTGAAAGTCGCTAGAAGTTATGGTGCTTGGACCAGTATTAACTATTTTGTTTTTCCTGGGATGACAGATAGCGTAGAAGAATATGAAGCTTTAAGAAAACTCATCAAAGCAACTGATTTGTGCATGATTCAATGGCGCAATTTCAATATTGATCCGGATTGGTATTTAGAAAAAATTGATGTTGCCGATACAGGAGAATGTATGGGTGTAAAACAAATGATGGAATTAATTAGAGAAGAATTTCCAAATCTAAAATTCGGTTATTTTAATCCGTCAATGGAAAGGATTAAGGGGGATTATGATCATGATTTTGCACACTGAGGGTATGATGTTTAATGGTTTAATACGCTACACTGATTGATGTCAACTCTTAAACCAAAGTGGATACTTCAAATGGTAGGATTTTTTGTTTAGCAATAATCAAGTAACTATCTTCTAGTATCCAGTATCAAGAATCCATCTTCTCACTTCAACAAAAACTCCCTCACAAACATAATCGTACTATAAAACTGATAATCTTGATTGTTTTTCTTTCCAAAGCCATGTCCTTCGTCGTTGGCCATCAGAAACCAAATCTCACTTCCTTGGGATTTTATTTTTTCAACCATTTGGCGTGCCTCTGTGTATGGAACTCTTGGATCATTTTTTCCTTGAACAATAAACAATGGCTTGGTGATTTCGTTGGTATGATTCAAAGGTGAAATCTTTTCAAAAAATGCAGCCATTGAACTGTCTCTTTCATCACCATATTCAACTCTTCTTAAATCTCTACGATAACTTTCGGTATTTTTTAAAAACGTATTGAAATTGCTGATGCCCACCACGTCTAATGCGCATCTGATTTTGTTGTTGTAATGAAAGGCGCAGGCAAGGGTCATGTAGCCGCCATAACTTCCTCCTGTAATCATAATTCTGTCGGCATCCAGATCCGGTTGTGTGGCAACCCAGTCTATTAATGCGCCAATATCTTTTACACTATTTTCTCTGTTGTAATTGTTGTCCAGATTAGTAAATGTTTTGCCGTAACCCACGCTGCCCCTCACATTAGGATAAATAATTGAAATCCCCATTTCGTTGAGATAATAATTGTTTCTGCCTAAGAAATTTGGCAATGATTGTCCTTCAGGGCCACCATGTATATTAATGATCACCGGTCTTTTGCCTGTGTAAGTTTTATTGGCACGATATAAAAACCCACTGATGTTAAGACTGTCGAAGCTTTTCCAATTGATTAACTTTGGTGCTTCAACTCCATTGAGATTCATTCCGCCCATTTCACTTTCTGTCCAGCGAGTAAGCTTTTTAGTTATAGTATTCAATTGATAAACATCATTGCCGCTATTAAAAGTTCCTAAAGTGATGGAAAGTATTGTATTGTTTGAGTTCCATTGGATTTTACCAATCGTTCCAATGGGGATTTGATTGACTGAGAAATATGTTTTGTTTTTTAAATCTTGTATGTAAAGTTTGGATATGCCATTTTCGTTGACTACAAATGCAGCTTTGGTTTCATTGTGATTGATTTCGTAAGTATTGATATCCCATTTAAATGTTGTTAATAATGGAGTTGTTTTTTTAGAAGCTAAGTCAATTAGTGCAGGGTAGGAGTATTCGCTGTTTTTATTGGTTAGTATGTAGGCATTTTTTTTATCATGGCTAAATTGAAGCGCGGTATATACTACATTGCTGTCAGAAATGAAAACAGATTTTGTTTGTTTTGTAAAATCGCCTAACCAGATATTCGATTGGCTTATGCTGGTGCCCTCATTGATTAATATAGATTGTTCATCATCACTCCAATCTGCAATACTCCATCCACCTCCTTTGTTTTCGAGGATTAATTTTTTCGCATTAGGTTGAAGTGGATCCATCATCCAAATATCTCTATCAGCATTATTTCTTGCGGTACTTGTATAAATGATTTGTGAACCGAGTTTATTGAAAATATAATTTCCGTTTTGTGATTTAGGTGTATTGGTTAATGGCGTTGATTTTGATGTTGCGAAATCATATCTGTACATCTGCCCAAATTCATTGCCGCCATTGTCTTTCGTAAATAAAAAATAATGGGCTTTTACAGGTTCAAATACCAATTCTTTAGGAGATTCATCAAAGAAGCTGATTTGCTTTCTTGAGCCCAAAGGCATTGTTACTTGATGAATCTGTGCGGTATTACCAAATCTGGTACTAATGAAAATTTGATTATTCTTTGGGTGCACTGCCATTAAAGAAGCAGCTCGAAATTCTGTATAAGGTTTTGTTTCGTTTACAATTTCAGTATTAATAAAAGGAATGCCCTCTGCAATAAGGTTGTCAGGGAATTTTAGTTGATTGATATTTTGCGATTGGCACTGATGACCGATTAACGCAAAAAAAAGGCTAAATGTAATAATTTTCATTATTTAAATTTAGCCTTTTATAACCTTTCAAAAACAGATTCTTTTAAAAATCTGACTAATACTTTATGATCTTTTTAATAACAACAGTATTGTTATACTTGATTTTTACAAAATAAATACCACAATTCAATTTTGCAATATTTATATAATCCAGGTTGCTTGTTCTTGACACCAATTGACCTGTACTGTTATAAATATCAGTTGAGAATATTGTATTGTTTGGTATGTTGATTTTGATATAATTATGAGTCGGATTCGGATAAACGATGATTTCTTTTAAAGGTTCACCATTATCAATTTGTAAACCTGGGTCGCAATCAAGGTAATGTTTTAAATGAAAAGAGGAATCCACAATGATATTCTCATCTCCATTTTGATACAATAGAAATCCGAAATAAATCAGCATCATTTCATCTGTTGTTGATTCTCCTAAACTTACATTTTGAGGCGGATTGTTGGGGTTATTGGAATTGTTGCTGGTGTTGTCGTAAAAAGCTTTACTGTACAAAATTGTTCCGGATGGAATTTTTATAGGCTTTTGAAAATTATGTCCGCCTTGCCAGTGAAAATCCCAATCATCAATTTTAATAAACTTTATCGTATCTCCTGAAGGAGGAATTCCATAGCATTCAAATGATTTGCATAACAAATGAGCATGTGGACCTACAGATACAACAGTTACATTGACAGGAACTGTGTACTGAGCATAAAATGTCTTTGTTGTATTAGCGGAAATGAACAATGGCCCGTTTGTTAAACTATTATGATTTAAAATAGGAGTGATGTTTACGTTACGAAGTGTTGTGTTTGCATATTTCACGTTGATTTTAGTGGAGTCGGTTTGTCCTTGTGAGCCATTGGGATAATGTATCTGAATAACAATTCTGGCGCCTGCATCCAGTTTGATGCCCATGCCTGAAGGGAATTCAGTTATACCTGATCCTGGAACCCAGGTGCCGATCAATTTTGCACTGTTGCTGCCTATACCTCCAAACGACAAGTAACCTGGGCCGCTATAACTGCTATCGTTAGCAACCACGGAATATGAAGTATCCTGAAAAACAAGCACATGATGAACAATATTTCTATTGCCTGGAATTACTTCTATTTGCGAAATGTATTTGGTAACAGGAGCCGGATTGCTGATGACAAAAGCTTGGTACAAATCATTGTTGATATTAGGTAATTGAAATCTCGGTATTTTCAAACTTGCATCTGGATTGGCAATTACTTCAGTTTGATTGTAAACAGGAACAGGTAATGACGTTTCAGTTCCTTCAGGAGCTCCATTGTTAACCCAGTCATTGATTAATTGTATTTCATTCTCCTTTAAAACATTTTCACCAGCAAAATGAGAATAATTTGGATCTGGTAGATGTGGCGGCATTTTTCTGCTTTCAATAACGGATATCAGACTATTTCGGTTATTAAAAGCGTCATTGTATGTAGTCAACGAAAAAGGTGCAAGTCCATTGGGATTATGGCAATTGGTACAATGAGAATATATGATACAGGAAATATTCTTATTCCAGGTGGTTTGTGCAAATGAAAAAGAGGCAAGAAAAACAAAAGCAAAAACTAAAAGTTTGATTTTCTTCATTCTTTAAATTTATTACCAAATTGCGCAATTGCCAAATTTAAAAATTGTTTTTGCCACAAAGGGAAAAGTTGTTTCAAAGTTTCAATAGGTTCAAAAACATCAAAGGGTTTGGTTAAGGAAAATCACAAATAACACCAAACGCCAAACAACTTCCCCCTTTGGGGGATTGAGGGGGCTACTTAATAGTTTCCTTCAACCATTTATAGAACTCTCTTTGCCAAACTAATGCATTCTGTGCACTCATTACCCAATGATTCTCATCCGGCAAATAAACCAGTTTGCTTTTAACGCCTCTTAATTGAGCAGCCTGAAATGCAGCAAGACCTTGTTCAATGGGAACTCTGTAGTCTTTTCCTCCCTGATAAATCAAAATAGGGGTATTCCATTTGTCTACATTATCAATTGGATTAGCAGTTGCTAAAGAACGTTGAACTACAGCATTGTCTTTCTCCCAATAATTGCCACCGAAATCCCAGTTGGTAAACCATAATTCTTCGGTTGTTCCCATCATGCTTCTTAAATCAAAAACCCCATCATGAGCAATGAATGATTTAAATCGATTGTTGTGAATACCTGCTAGATAAAAAACGGAGTACCCGCCAAAGCTGGCACCTATACATCCGCGTTTGGCTGTATCAACATAAGGTTCTTTGCTGATATCATCAATGGCTGATAAATAATCTTTCATTACTTGTCCGCCC
>CANFGZ010000071.1 GCA_947446585.1 Chitinophagaceae bacterium
ATAAATCTTATGCTGTTGAATTTAAAGAAAGTTACGACCCGGAATTGTCTGATGATGTTGTTTATATTGGGAAGAACCTACTAACCGATCTTTATTCTGGAACAGAAGCTAACTATTCCACAATTGGTAAAATGTTGTTGAGTCCAACAAGAACCTACGCACCAATTCTTATTCAATTGTTAGAAAATCATTTTGATAAAATACATGGTTTAATTCATTGCAGTGGAGGTGGTCAAACAAAGTGCATGAAATATATGCCCGGGAATTTCAAAGTGATAAAAGATAACTTATTTGAAGCACCAGAGGTATTTCAATTGATTAGAGACAATAGCGGAAGTTCCAACCGTGAGCTTTATGAAGTTTTTAATATGGGTTGTAGGATGGAGATTTATTGCGATGAAAAAGATGCGCTTTCAATAATAAATGTGGCAAAGTCTTTTGAAGTTGATGCACAAATCATTGGAAGGGTAGAAGAAGATGTTAAAAAATCACTTGAAATAAGGCTGAAAGATGAAGTAATTGTTTATTAATGATTCTGCCATTAAATTTGCTTCGAATTTTTAAAATAATTTATTACCATTAAATTTTTCTAATGTCCCAATCCATTGTAGAGTTAAAGCATGTAAATATTTATCAAAGCAACACTTTGATTTTAAGTGATGTGAATATTTCTGTTGAGAAAGGAGAATTTGTTTATCTCGTGGGGAAAACCGGAACGGGTAAAAGCAGTCTACTTAAAACTATGTATGGTGACTTGGAATTGACCGAAGGAGAAGGATGGGTTGCTGGTCATAATTTAAGAGAGCTTACCTGGAAAAACGTTCCATTTTTACGCAGGAATCTGGGTGTTGTATTTCAGGATTTTCAATTATTAACAGATAGGAATGTAATTGAAAACCTCAAGTTTGTATTAAAAGCAACAGGCTGGAAAGATGAAAAGTTGATGGAGGAAAAAATTAGCGATGTGCTTGATAAAGTAAATTTAAAAACTAAAGGATTTAAAATGCCTTTCGAATTAAGTGGTGGCGAACAACAACGTATAGACATTGCCAGAGCATTGCTGAATTCTCCAAAATTAATTTTAGCTGATGAGCCCACTGGAAATCTTGATCCGGAAACCAGTGATGAAATTATGCAACTTTTATTTCACATCTGCAAAGATTACGATACTTGCATTATCATGGCTACTCATGATTATATGGTGATAAACAAATACCCTGCAAGAACCATTAAAACAGAAAGTGGAAAGGTTTGGGACAATGCTAGTATAACAGTGTAATAATTTGTTTTGCGTTCTCTTTATTATTATACAGGTTTTCAAGAATACTTTTTCTTTTGTTTATATCTTCTTCCGTAAATGGAAGTTCAAACAATACCTCAGTATTTTTTATAAATTCCAAGGAATCTTTGGCAATGCAACAAAGTGATTCTGTACCTGAGCCTCCGGCGCCTTCTTCATTTACCAAACAATGTCGTCCATTAAAAAGTGCATTCAGTAGTTTTAGCTTTACTCCCGTTTTATTAAATGAAGGCAGAATGTTGATTTGTGCTTTTTGGATTAAGTCATCCAATTCAAACTCTGTAGGATTTTCAACCAAGCAAGTATGATTATTCAAGTGCACCATTTTTTTTAAATGTGAGGTAGGGTTTTTTCCTGCAATAACAAAAGGGATTTTTAGTTTATTAAATACTTCTTCCATCAACCAAATTGCTGCTTTTTCATTTTCATTTACAGACAGATTGCCATGATACAAACAAAAACTTCCGGATCCTGTTTGGCATTTGATTCTATTCCATGGAATGAAAACAGGCAGAAATTGCAATTTATTTGCTTTAAATTCATTTCGGTATAATGATTCATCTGTTTTGCTAACGGTTAAAAATGTAGCCAACCTAGAAAGTTTTCTCTCATATTTTTTTAACAACAAAGATTCTATGTAAAAATATATTTTTCTAAATAAGCCGGCTTCCAGTTTGAATAAGTGTTTGTAATAATTGTACTCAGTATTGTGTAAACGAACAATAACTTTTTTGTTGTTTAATTTTCCTTTAAAAAGGTGGTACGTACAATGGATGCCTTCCAGTAAAACAGGGTAATCATCTTTCAATAAATTTTTCAATAAAGCATCATCGCTTCTGGAAAACACAATATAAGGAATGGAGTATGGCAGTATGGATAATTTTTTCTTTCTTGAATAATAAGTAACCGATTCGCAATATCTGTTGAGCAAAGGTTGTGCTGCTCTTTTGCTGGTAAAACAATGCAGGTGGATTTTAATTCCTTCCTGGTGCAGTGATTTGATTTTGTAAAATAGATCTACAACACCTCCGAAATCGGCAGGCCACGGAACTTCGTGAGTTACAATATGTAGATGTTTATCCAAAGATGGAGTTATAAAAAGCAATCAATTTTTTTTCTTCGTTTTGCCAGCTCAATTCGGGTGCAGCTTTTTTGCAATTATCATTTAAGGATTTCCATTTTCCCTCATTTGTTAATAATTCATTTAAGACATTTTCAATGGTTTCGGGTTTAAGGTCATTAATTAATATTCCAATATCGTATTTATTATTCAATTCTTTATAAACAGGGTAATTTACACAAATCTGAGGTGTGCCCGAATGAATATAATCAAAAAATCTGTTGGCCAGTGAAAAGTAATTGCTTTTTGAATCTTTTTCAAACAAGGTGATTCCGATATAGGATTTATCGGTTAACTTTTTTAAATCAGCAGGAGCAAGCATTCCTTTGAATGTGATCTTGTTTGCTAATCCATATTGATTAACCAGATCTTTTGCTTGTTGCATAAAATTTCCATCCCCACAAATAATGAGCGGGCAATCCACCTGCTGCATGGCAGGAATCAAGGTTTCGAAGCTTCGGCCTTCATTTACTGCACCTTGATAAAGAATGAACTTTTCTTTTGCAACTGCAGAGGGCGCTCTGTATAAAGATATGCTTCTGATAATTTCGAAATCAATGCAGTAATTTTTTTTAAATTCATCAGCAATAGGTTTATTTACAGTGTAAGCATTTTTAAATTTAGGAACGCTGTATTTTTCTATTTTTTTCCAAAAAGAATATATTTTCGGCCGGGTAGCAATTTCCTTCATTTCGCAGAACAATTCATGAGCATCGTAAACTCTAGGAATTTTTTTAAGATAGGAAATCCAAAGACAGGGCAGAATCGTGTCTAAATCAATAGCGCAAATTCCATTCATCTTTTTAAAAAACAAGTATAAAAACAATCTAATGTTGTATTCTATATAAAAAAACTTTCCTTTTTGAAAAAAGCAGTAAAGTCTTTTTTGATAAAAAGGCATACTGTTTAAAGCTACAGATTTATTTGTTTTTCTTCCAATCAAAGCGATGTCAAATCCGGCTTCAGATAAAGAAGTGCAAATACGAATCATTCGCTGATCGTAAGTTAAATCGTTTGTAACAGTGAAATATATTTTTGACAAATGGGTTAATAAATTGTGTTAATAAAAAATCAACTGTTGCTTACCGCAGCTGCATAAATCATCTCAATTATTTCAACAGATTTCATTCCTTCAAATGCACTTGCAAATTTTGATTCGTGATCATCAATTGCAGCAATCAGATTGGAATAAACTTTGTCGTGATTACTCATGCTTCCCTGATAAAAACCATAGTCATTTGAAGGATTGCCCAAGTCGTTCAAATGAATTTGCTGACCTTCCAAAGACTGATATTCTATGGTGTTTAAATATTGTCCACCAATTTTAACGGTGCCTTTTTCTCCAAATAAAGTAAAAGATCCTTCCATATTTTTCTGGAATGCATTTACATTATAGTTTAAAGTGCCAATAACTCCGCTTTTCATTTTAAATAAAACCACCCCAGTATCTTCAATTTCGATTTCAGGATGAAGATAATTTTGGATATAGGCATCAACAGCGGCTACATCTCCCAGAAACCAGTAAAGCAAGTCTATAAAATGACTGAATTGAGTAAATAAAGTTCCTCCATCCCATTTTTTATTTCCTTTCCAGGTATCAGTGTAATAAGCAGAAGGTCTGTTCCAGAAGCAATTAATCTGAAACGAAGTAATCAGGCCCAGACGATTATCATTAAGCATTGATTTCACGGCTTCAACCGGGGGATTGTATCTGTTTTGTTTAACTACAAATAATTTTCGATTGAATGAATGGGCTGTATCAATCATTTTTTTTGCATCCTGAATATCAATAGATAGGGGCTTTTCACATAAAACATGCTTGCCTGAAGATAAAGACATTATAGTGTGTTCGGCATGAAGACAATTAGGTGTGCAAATACTGATGACTTCGATTTCAGGAGATTGATTGAGCATTTCTTCAAGAGAAAAATAAGCAGTAGCATTGAATTCGGAAGCAAATGCAGTAGCCTTAATGGGATCAATATCGCATACGGCTGTTAGATTAGCCAATTGTTTGATCTGTAACGCATGTCTTGTAGCTATTCTCCCACAACCCACTATGGCAAAATTTTTCTTCATTATGCAAATTTGCATCATTTCAATGGAGTAACTGAATATCTTTTGGTTTTAAATAATGTAATTCGGCTTTTGAGTGATGAAAACTTGAAATATGTGCGTCTTGTTTTTCAAAAATGGGAATAATAAAACAAGAAATTCTATAATTATTGAATAATCTTGCTGATTTTCGAATGTATTTATTAACTTCGCACCCGATAAAAAAAGATATAAAACACAGCGTTTTAAAAAAAACTAAAGAAATGTCTCATTTAACAAGCGAAAGAAAAGCGACCATATTTACAACTTATGGCGGCAAGATCACAAACACCGGTTCCATTGAAGGACAGGTAGCGATGCTTACAGAACGCATCAACCATATTTCTAACCACCTGAAAGTGAATAAGAAAGACTTCTCTTCACAAAGAGGTTTGATGATGATGGTAGGTAAGCGTAAGCGATTATTGACTTATTTAAGCAAGCACGACCTTACTGGTTACAGGTCATTGATCGAGAAATTGGGTCTCCGTAAATAATTTATATTCATGCATGTCATTTGAATTATTCCCAACTGTTTTAGCTGTTGGGAATTGTTCTTTGTACATGATTAATTTTAACCGCCAGCGATATTTTTATCTGTTGGAACAAATCATTACAAATGTCATTTTTAGAATCAAAATCAGTTAAATTCGATATAGGTGGTGGCCGTATGGTAACCATAGAAACTGGTAAAATGGCCCGTCAAGCCGATGGAGCTGTAACCGTAAGACAAGGCGATTGCATTATTTTAGCAACAGTTGTGGCCAACAAAGAACCAAAGGATGGTCAGAGCTTTTTTCCGTTATCAGTAGATTATCAGGAAAAATTTGCATCTGCAGGTCGTGTTCCGGGTTCTTTCTTTAAAAGAGAAGCTCGTTTGAACGATTATGAAATACTCACTTCAAGACTAATTGATAGAGCTTTACGTCCATTATTTCCAGAAGATTATTTATGTGATGTTCAGGTTTTGGTATCTCTGATTTCTTCGGATAATGAGGTTATGCCTGATGCATTAGCTTGTTTGGCTGCTTCAGCTGCTTTGGCTGTTTCTGATATTCCTGTTCAGGAAATCATATCTGAAGTTCGTATTGGTCGTATCAATGGAGAGATGATTGTAAATCCTACACGTTCTCAATTAAAAGCATCCGATTTCGAATTTATAATCGCAGCTACCAGCAAAAACATCATGATGGTAGAAGGAGAAAGTAATGAGTGTCAGGAAGAAGATCTGGTAAAAGCATTGGAAATAGCTCATGATGCTATCAGAATTCAAGTAAAAGCTCAGGAAGAGCTGAGAGATTTGCTGGGTATAAAAGAAAAAAGAGATTACAAGAAGCCTTATCGCAATGAAGAATTAAATGAAAAAATAAAAGCTTTTGCCAAAGATAGAATGTACAAGATTTCAGCTTCGGCTTCTGCAAAGCATGAAAGAAGTGATGCCTACAAGGCTTTGCATCTTGATCTCGTTGAACACCTGGGCACTGAGTTGCCAAGTGAAGACAAAGCATTAGTCGGGCATTATTTTGGCGAACTTCAATATTATGTGGTTCGAGATATGATTTTAAATGATCGTAAGCGTTTGGATGGAAGAGGAACAGAAGACATTCGTCAATTGGAAATGGAAATAGATTTATTGCCAACGCCTCACGGATCATCTTTATTTACAAGAGGTGAAACACAATCGCTTACAACAGTTACCTTAGGAACTCCGTTAGATGAATTATTGATTGAAAGTGCTCATTCATCAGAATACAGCAAGTTTATTCTTCACTATAATTTCCCACCATTCAGCACCGGCGAGGTGAAAATGATGAGAGGTGTAGGCAGAAGAGAAGTAGGTCATGGCAATTTGGCTATGCGTTCTTTGAAAAAAATGATGCCTGGTTCCGATTATCCCTATACAGTAAGGGTAGTTAGTGATATTTTGGAAAGTAATGGATCATCATCAATGGCTACAGTTTGTGCAGGCTCTTTGGCTTTAATGGATGCTGGTGTTCCGCTAAAAAAACATGTTAGTGGTGTAGCCATGGGATTAATAACAAAAGGAACTCAATATGCTATTCTTACTGATATTCTTGGAGATGAAGATCATTTAGGCGACATGGATTTTAAAGTTACAGGAACACGCGATGGAATTTGCGGCGTACAAATGGATATCAAAGTGGATGGCTTGAGTATGGATGTAATGCGTGAAGCTTTGGCTCAAGCTAAAAAAGGTCGTATGCATATCCTAGAAGCTATGCATAAATGTACAGAAGCTCCAAGGTCAGATGTGAAGCCACATGCACCAAGAATGGTTAAGCTGATTATTGATAAAGAATATATAGGAGCCGTAATCGGACCCGGTGGAAAAGTAATTCAGGAAATTCAACGTGAAACTGGAGCTACCATTAATATTGAAGAGGTAGACAACCATGGTGAAGTAAGTATCTTCTCAAAAGAGAAAGCTGGACTGGAAAAAGCATTGGCCTGGATTAATGGCATCACTGCAGTTCCTGAAGTTGGCCAGACTTACGAAGGCACCGTTAAAAGTATAAAAGAATTTGGTGCTTTTGTTGAATTCCTGCCAAAGAAAGAAGGGTTGCTTCACATCAGTGAAATCAGCTGGAAACGTCTTGAAACTATGGATGGAATTTTCAGAGAAGGGGATAAAGTGAAAGTGAAATTATTGGAAGTTGATCCAAGAACAGGCAAATTCAAACTAAGCAGAAAAGCTTTAATGCCCAAACCTGAGGCTCCTGCTAAACCACAAACTGATAGTAATTAATTAAAAAAATAAATAAATTTAAAATGCAGCTTTACTTTGAGCTGCATTTTTTATTATTAATAATCTTTAAACCGAGGAAGATATATAATTTACGATTACATCCTGAATTAACAATAAATAAAACACATGACGCATATTGAATTTATCTTCCCAACAAAAAATAATGAAGAAGCAGAATTGATCATTGCTTTGTTAAGCGAAATTAATTTTGATGGATTTCAGGAAAATGAAAATGAGCTAAAAGCGTATATAAAAGAACAAGATTTTATTAAATCATTGTTTGACGAAGTAGTGGAATCCAATCAATTGATTTATAGTCAAGCTTTCATCAAAGAAGAAAACTGGAATGCAAAGTGGGAGAGTGGATTTGAGCCCATCACTGTATTTCATGCAGAAACAAAACAGCCCTTTGCTTATGTAAGGGCAAATTTTCATGATAAAAATAATACAGTTGCTTATGATTTATTGATTACCCCCAAAATGAGTTTTGGAACCGGACATCACGCCACTACACTTCAGATGATGGAACAAATGAGTGTGATTGATTTTAAAAACAAGAAAGTTATTGACTTTGGAACGGGCACTGGCTTACTGGCTATATTAGCTGAAAAATTAGGGGCCCAAATTATCGAAGCTATAGATTACGATGACTGGAGTATAAACAACACCATTGAGAATGTCGAGGCCAATGATTGCAAAAAAATAAAAATTGTAAAAGCTGACAGTTGTATTAGTTCGATTGGGGAAGCAGATATTTTGCTTGCCAATATTAATCTAAATGTAATCGTTGAGAATATCGAGAATATAAAGCGGGCATCAAAACTCGGAGCTGTTGTGCTTTTTAGTGGCATATTAATTAGTGATAAGGAAAGCATCAGTAAAACTTTAATAAGCAATAAATTCAGCATTGAGAAAATGGAGCATCAAAGTAACTGGCTAATCATCAAAACAATTTCACTATAGTTGCATTGCCCATATTAATTTAATGTTAACTAAATCGATTTTTTTATTATCTTTATGCCGAAACATTCAAGAAATTAATGAAGGAAGCACTTCTGATTTTATTGGCATACTTGATAGGATCTATTCCTACAGCACTTATAATAAGTAAAAAGTTTTTCGGAATTGATATTCGGGAATATGGCAGTGGTAATATGGGTGCAACAAATGCATTCAGGATCTTAGGCCCTAAATTTGGCATCATCATCATGGTTCTAGATATCTTAAAAGGATTAATTGCAGTCGGATTATTTTATTTTCTCCCATATTATTTAACTAATGAACTGGAACGCACCAATTTTATGATCGGTTTAGGATTGGCTGCAGTTATAGGACATATTTTTCCCGTATTTGCCAACTTTAAAGGGGGAAAAGGGGTGGCTACTTTATTAGGAATGCTTATTGCCGTTCAACCTATTGTAGCCATTTGTTGTGCTGCGGTATTTTTTGTGGTGTTATTTATTACAAGATATGTATCATTAAGCTCAATATTAGGCGCAATTATGTTGCCCATTTCGGTATTATGGATCTGGAACGAACATGAGTTATCCTACAGAATTTTCGCTTTATTAGTGGCTTTTATGGTAATTATAACTCATCAGAAAAACATAGTACGACTATTAAATGGTGTTGAAAGTAGAATGCCAATTTTGAAACACCGCGATAAGAAGAAAGTCTAAAGCCTGCCTAATCTCCTTCTTACCTCCCCAAACAACCCGCATTTGTCCCATTTTAAATAGGTTCCAAGAAGTTTTATTGAATCAAAAAATGAATTATTGCATAATAAATTGCCCATTTTCTTGAACAAACCAAAATAAAAACATAACTTTGCATTCCCCTCTGAATGCTTATGTTTTAATTGAATTGATCACCAATGATCTTTTTCGGTTATCCATTAATGATTAATCAATAAAAATTAGTTCCTCATTATGGCATTACAAACAGTATTAGAAAAATTACAGTACAACAACGAGAAAAATCTTTTAATTCAAGGTTTACCTTCATCAGTAGAAAAGCAATTCATCAAATTAAATTTTGCTAAAAGTGTTACTCCTTTATTAAGGATAAAAAAAATTGAGTTCGCTTTAATTTTTGCAGTAAGTAAAAAACAGCTTTCCGACATACTTAATGATATTGTTCCCGCTTTACATTCCGAGGCCAGACTTTGGGTTTCTTATCCTAAACATACTGCAAAAATTGCCAGTGATCTTTGTCGTGATCCACATTGGCAGGCTATTGAAGACCATCAGTTAGAAGCAATAGAGCAAATTGAACTGGACAATGTTTGGTGTGCTACAAATTTTAAATTATCAGGTAAGCCGCACGATACCAATAATAGCATTCCTCGCTACATGCTTTTGGCCAAAGAAGTAGTTGAAGAAGAATTGGTTTTCTGATATTTTAGTTTGTTTCCTAAGTATTATTCGCAGTAATTCGTGTTAATCTAACATCAGATTTCCCTAATTTTTATTTGTATATAACGGTACCAGATTTTGCCGTAATCTCTGATTCCATTTTCTTTAGCAGCTGATGCGTTTGCATACACAGAATTTGCTGATTCTGATCTGTAGCTTTTTCCAACGCCTGCTGATTCTCATTCATCAGCCTTTTTATTTTTCTTAACTGAAGATAATTGAAAGTGGAAATCACTTCTTCTTTATATAGTTCTTCACGCGTTGAAATATGTCCCTGATAATGATCTTTCCAATTAGGACTGATATCCGTGTTAACATCCATAACCTTGATAATAAAGTTGCTTATTTCAGCATCATCGTGGTATAAAAAACTTTTGGCTGTTGGTTGATTGCCCGCCGAATACCATTCTCTGTATATGCTGATAATGTTGGTG
>CANFGZ010000072.1 GCA_947446585.1 Chitinophagaceae bacterium
ATCGGCGTTTTTTAATATTTTTTGAGTTAATGTTGAGAAAAAATCATCACCCAGTTTTTGTAAGATTTCGGTTTTATTAATCCCCGGCGGTTTATTAAATGATATGGATGCGGCCTGGATATGATTAATTAATTTATGGGCTTGTTCTTCCGCTTCTTTTCTGTTTTTTCCCCAAATCTCAATGATAAATTGGAGAATATCTTTCCAAGATGGTTTATTGTATTTTTTTTCGGGAGGAAAATAAGTGCCTCCAAAAAATGGTTTGCCTTCGGAAGTTAAAAATACATTTAAAGGCCAACCTCCACTTCCGGTAAGTATTTGAACGGCGTCCATATAAATATGATCGAGATCCGGACGCTCTTCTCTGTCAATTTTAATATTAATAAAATGATCATTCATATAGGCAGCAACATCTCTGTCTTCAAAACTTTCTCTTTCCATAACATGACACCAGTGACAAGCCGAGTAGCCTATACTTACCAAAATTGGTTTATTTGAAATTTTAGCTTGTTGCAGCGCGTCCTCACTCCATGGCAACCAATTTACAGGATTATGAGCGTGTTGTAATAAGTATGGACTGGTTTCATGAATCAGTTCATTGGTATGCTCATGTTGCTCCATGTGATTATTTGAATCAATAAAAAAAATGATAATCCGCTGATCAATTTAACCCTTAACTATTTTTTGGGAAGTGATTTTAAATAAATCTCTAATGCACTTACCATACTGGGTGATTGTGGTAAAGGGGCTTTAATGGACAATACTAAGCCTGCGTCTTCTGCGGCTTTGAAAGTATTTGCGCCAAATGCGCCAATGGCAGT
This sequence comes from Chitinophagaceae bacterium, assembly GCA_947446585.1. GTDB lineage: Bacteria > Bacteroidota > Bacteroidia > Chitinophagales > Chitinophagaceae > Ferruginibacter. The sequence goes on from CANFGZ010000072.1 coordinate 822, forward strand.
TCCGTTTTGTTTAAACTTTGGAAAATTCTCAATCAAACTCTTTACGCCACCTGGAGTAAATAAGCAAATCACATCATACTCTCTAGCAATGATCTCTTTTATATCGTTGCTTACAATTTTGTAAAGTACAGGGGTGGCATATTCACATTTATTACTCTTAAGCCAATTTGTGATTTCGCTATCGAAGGATTCTGAGCAGGGATACAAAAACTTTTCATTGTCTTTGTGCTTGTTAATTACATCAAATAAACTTTTATTCAATCCATCTGCACCATAAAAAACCTTTCTCTTGCGATATAAAATAAATTTCTGGAGATAGAGCGCAACAGATTCTGTAATGCAAAAATATTTGGTATCCTGAGAAACATTAATTTTCATTTCTTCACAGATACGGAAGAAATGGTCAATAGCATTTCTGCTGGTAAAAATAACAGCTGTAAATGCTGATATGTCTATTTTTTGTTTTCGGAAATCTTTGGATGGAATGCCTTCAACTTTTATAAAAGGATGAAAATCCAATGCAAGACCATATTTTACAGCAAGATCAAAATAAGGAGACTTACTTCCTTCAGGCCGGGGTTGGCTTATAAGTATTTTCTTTATTGCCTTTTTAGGAGTTGCAACTTTTTTAATACTTTTTTTAATCATACTTATATATCCAATAATATTGCAAAATTACAAACTTTTATCTAGAATAGTCAACACTAATCTATAAATCAAAAAAATAGGCATTAATTCTATAGCAATGATGTAAAGAAAAAAATGAAATTTGCTGACCTTTAATGTTTGATGCATTACGCTGAATCCTCTTAAATATCTCAAAACAAACATAAACCCAATAACAAAATAAGAAATCACTAAAGCGCCGTCTCTTATGGGCTGGCTGGCAAATGTCACTACTACAATTAATGGCAATAAGCAAATGGCCAGGATTTTATTTATTAAAAACACTACGAAAATGTAATTTTTTACATCCCTTTTATAACCGGTTATCCAACCCAGAATTTCGAGAATTAAAAATTTTGTCAGATACACAATCATTACTAAAAGCATACAATAAAGCATAATGTCATACCTGTTGTAGGTGTATATTTCAAAAGAAACCAATAAATAAAAAATATAAATACCACTTACAATAACGAAGAAAAAGTTGAAAAATAAGGAAGGCAGTTTTTCCTGTAACAGCTGATCGGTAAGCTGACTCTGTCTTAAAGATGAATTAAAAAAAACCTTGATTAAATTAGTAAAATATTTGCTGAACAATATTTTCAATATCCCCAGAAATAAAAAAAGAAACAACAATAAATAAAAACTCATGTCGCTGGATTTTTGGTCTCTTTCTGTTACAAATGGCGACACACCTTTTCTATCGCTATTAATAAATCTATTTTCCGACAATAGTTTTTCCAGCTGATTATTAAAAAGTGTTTTTTTTGTTTTAATGCTAGCCACTGAATCCTTCTTAATTAACAACGAATCCATCTGAAGCGGAACTGCCCTTATGATATTAGCATTGCTTATACCACTATCATTTGCCTGAGAATAACCAGCAAATGAAAAAAGAAAAAAAGAAATGAAAATGAAAAAAGAAATTTTGTTCAAGATGATATAATATTTCTTTTGCAAAAATAACGGCCTTTATCCAAGAAAGCTAAAAGTAATTGACATATCCGAAATGAATTTTTGAAGCTTCCCGGATATTAAATTTTACATCGTTTCTTTTTCCAATGGCATAATTTAGGTTTAAAAGTCCGGCTTTGGTCTCATATAAAAAACCCAATCCTGCTCCTATGAATTGACTAAAATAATCAGCATACCTGTATTTATAGTTTGTGATTCCGTAATCGGAGAAGAATGACAAATAAGAATTCTGCCCGAAAATCAGTCTGTATTCTGCCGAGAAAACTCCATATTGAGTTGCATAAATACTTTCCTCATCAAATCCCCGCAAGATTTTATACCCGCCAATTTGGAAAAGATCATTTCTAAAAATATCAGGACTGAAATACAAGCCGGTATTCATTGAAGTTTTTAAAGTATTAAATTTTCCGATTGGAAAATAATGAGCGGCTGAAAATTTAATGCTGATTTGATAAGTATTTAATTTTAAAGAGTCATATAAAGTTGAATAATCAAAGTTGTTATCCTTAAGGTTGAGTATTTCATTATTCTTAATAATTTTTTTAATGCCCATGATTCCAGTAAAATCAAATTCATTTCCGCTAATAGGATTTATTCGGTAATTGGTATTATTCCATTCATAGTTTATTCCTAGATTAGAAGTGCTCATATCCGCATTATCGGGAAGTCGTTTTTGAGACTTTATTGCCGATGTATCTATTGCGCCTAGTAATAAACTGCTGCTTTGCCATTGCAAAAATAATTTTCCAATCTGATTGGGGGAAACGATATACTGCATACCCAGTCTTGTATTAATTTGTAAAAAATTGGAATCTTTTTTAAACAACTCAAACAAAAAATCAAGTCCAAATGAGGATCTAAAAAAATAGGGCTGAGTAAATCCTAAATTTAGTCTGGGTGATTTAGGTTGCAGTTGTTGCCATTTAAAAAATATACGCTCCCCTGTTCCGAATGTATTTTTTAGATCAAGATTTACATCTCCTGTTACTAATAATTTACCCGAATTCCCTGAGGCTGGCATCAAGCCGATTAAAAAATTAACCTGATTGCTTTTTTTGGGCTGAAGATATAAATTTAAAATAGCACCACTACCCAGCATGACTAACTCTGAAGGCTGGACGGCATTTAAAAATGGCAACTCAGAAATACGTTTATCAACTTGCTGAAGTTTTAATTTACTGTATCCACTGTTATTGGAAATATTGAGATAATGTTGTAAATAATTATTTTTTATTTTTACTTTCCCCATAACGCTAATACTGTCTATTGCATAATAAATTCCTTTATTTACTTTCAATTGGGCCATATAGGAAGATTGCTGAAAAGAAATAGAATCTAAATAAACAGCAGCAAATGGGTAACCATTATTTTCATAATAATTGATGATTTGTTGTTCTATATTTTGAAGTTTATAAAAAGACAGCGATTCCATTTTTATTCCAGTATTGTTGATCCCTATAGCAGTAAGTGCTTTTTTTTCTATTGAAGAAAAATCAAGTGCTGCAATTTCAAATTTCGAACCCACAAAAAGTTTTACTACAATTGAAGAATCCGTTTTGTAAATACTGTCTAAAGAAGCTGCCGGAAAGCCTTTTGAGGCCATAAGAAAGGTTAATTTATCGAGATATTTTTCCGCCTCTATCATTGAGGAGAATGAATATTTCAAATGAAGGTCTTTGATAGCAAACGAGCTATCTTTGTCGGATGTCTTTAAAATCAATTGAATATTTCCCTTTGGGAGGATGATCTGAGCTTTTAAGACTGGAGTCAATATGCAGCAAAGCAAAAAAATTGCGGTGTTTAATATAATCTGATTAGACTTAATTTGCATACTGATTTCAAAAGCGTTTCGAAATGTAAAACTACAATCTTTGGCGGGTATTTATATTCATATTCCTTTTTGTAAACAAGCCTGTACGTATTGTAACTTTCATTTTTCAACTAATCTTGAAAAAAAGGAAGCATTTTTAATTGCTTTAAAAAACGAAATCGAACATCAATCTGATTTCATTGATGCTTCAGAAAGAATTGAAACCATTTACTTCGGAGGAGGCACGCCCAGTCTTTTAAAAACAACAGAACTTGAAGCTATATTAGATATACTTCAACAAAGATTCTCAATTAATGATGATTCGGAAATAACATTGGAAGCCAATCCTGATGATATTAATAAATCAACTGTAAAAGAATGGATGAATGCCGGAATCAATAGACTCAGTGTTGGCATTCAAAGTTTTGATGATGAAGAGTTAATATGGATGAATCGAGCACATACAGCCAAACATGCAATTGAATGTATAGATATCATTCAAGAAACTGGTATTACAAATTTTTCTGTAGATCTGATTTTTGGAGGGCCGTTATTGAGCAACGAAAGACTTGAGAAAAACATTGCTATAATTGCCAACAAAAATATTCCTCATATTTCCGCTTATGCATTAACAGTTGAAGAAAAAACTGCATTGCATCAATTTATCAAGACAAAAAAATCGCCTCCTGTTAATACAGAAAAACAAGCAGAGCAATTTCTTATTACTATGAAACTGCTTGCGGAGGCGGGTTACGAGCAATACGAAATCAGCAACTATGCAAAGCTCGGAATGAGAAGCAAACATAACAGCAGTTACTGGCAGGGCAAACCTTATTATGGCTTTGGGCCTTCTTCTCATTCCTATAATGGAATGAATTTAAGAAGATGGAATATCGCCAATAATTCTCTTTATATTAATAATTGGCTTAACAACAATAGTGTTTTCGAAGAAGAATTATTAACCTACATTCAAAGACTGAATGAATATATAATGACTTCGATTAGAACTACAGAGGGAATTGATTTGAGTTATGTAACGCAGCATTTTGGAGAGGAAAAAACATTGGCAATAATACATGAATCAGACAATTTTGTACAAACAGATAGATTGATAGTAACCTCAGATGCCATAAAACTCACAACAATCGGAAAGTTTTTTGCAGATGGCATTTCAGCTGATTTGTTTTTTGAGTAGGTTTTGTTCCAATAAAAATATACTTTTGCAAACTTAAAATAACTTACATGAAGTCAATATTTACATTATTATTATTCAGTTTTGCAACAATTTGTTTTGCACAAAAAGACACAACAATTATTGTTAATCTGCCTAATAAAAAGTATAATAACAAACACAAGAAAGCTACAGGTGAGGAAAACATCTTAAAAATAGCCCCTTTGGGATTTACTTCCGGAACATTTCCGGTTTATTACGAAAGAATCATTAATGATTTTCTTACTGTTCAGGCGGGCATTGGTGCTACCAGCAGAAATTATATAAGAACTGCCATACAACAAAGTGTGGATGATATCAAACCTAATTATCCATGGGGAGAAAGTGCTTTAATTGATCGTGCAGATAATGCATTAGTTATGACTAACAGAAAACCCGCATTAGGTTACATGCTTTCCGTACAGCCTCGTTTATATTTTGAAAGCGATCCTCCAGATGGCGGCTACCTCGGGATTTCATGCGATTTTTATCGTTACAATTTCGCTATTCCTGGATTAGTGAATACAAACACAGACCCAACCGCATCTCCTAATTATCAATATAAAGGAATAAAGAATAAAGAACATGAAAACATTTCTGATTTTATGGTATGCTTTGGATATCAGGATGTTTACGACAGACTTTCTTTAGATTACTCTATGGGTCTGGGAATAAGAAATGTAAAGGGAAGTAAATATTATTATGCGGAAGATTATATAAATACCCCACCAGGTCCTGGACCAATTAATATTATAGAAGGTTTTGCTCCTTATAAACAATCTCTTTTCAATTTCAATATTGGAATAAAAGTGGGATATCATTTTTAATTTTAAATCAGGCTTTCTTCAATTGTTTTGAAACCTGTTTTTGCTGATTCATTTTGCCATAATATTTTGAAAACCATTTCAGCAATGGGCATATCCGCATTTATTGTATTGTTGATGTGAAACATACATTTACTTGCATTGTACCCTTCTGCAACCATGCTCATTTCTAATTGGGCATTCTTAACCGAATATCCTTTCCCAATCATAGTTCCAAATGTTCTGTTTCTGCTGTAGAGAGAATAACAGGTTACTAATAAATCGCCCATGTATACAGAAGCTGCATAATTATTATGCACTTGATTGTGTGTGTTTTTTTTATGTTCGATATAACCAACTTCGGCATTAATGATGCCTGCTTTTCTTAAAAATCCTGCCATTTCATCTGCGCTGTTAGCGATCAGCACGCTTAAGAAATTATCCCCATAATCCAATCCATGGGCAATGCCTGCACCTAAAGCATAAATATTTTTCAGCACTGCAGCATATTGAACACCGTAAATGTCTTTATTAACAACAGTTCTTAGATAAGATGATTTAAAATTATGAGCAATAGCCGTGGTCGTTACTTCGTCAATTCCTGAAAAAGTTAGATAAGATAATTTTTCAGCAGCAACTTCTTCTGCGTGGCAAGGTCCTAAAACAGCAAAATAATCGGAAATGGCCACATTAAAATTTTGACTCAAATAGTCATTTAATAATACATTTTCTTCCGGCAAGATTCCTTTTATAGCAGAAAGAATTTTTTTGCCTGTAAAAATATCTTTGCGTAAAGTAGAAAGCACTTCGACTATGTATGCCGATGGAACTACAATAATTAAAACATCTGATTGCTGAATGACCTCATTTACATCAGAAGTCAAATTCAGCAAATTCATATCAAATCTTGCTGATGACAAGTATTGTGGATTGTGTGATCTTTTTTTAAATTGTTCGATTGCTGTTTCGCTTCGGTTCCACCAGTTTATATGATGTCCGTTATCTGTAAGTATTTTTGCCAGTGCTGTTCCCCAGCTTCCGCTGCCTATAATTCCGAATTTCATTTATTAATGTTTAAGTCAAAATTTAAAAGTAAAAAGTAAAAATTGATACACTTTCTTTTTAAAATTTTTACTTTTTAATTTGAATAAGCTTTAGGAACAGGCTAACACTTATGTTTTTTTATAAGGGTTTAAGTAAGTCCTAATTTTTCTACTGCTAATTGTGCTGCTATATGACCTGCATCTTTTTTATTGAAGCCTTTCGCCTGTGCGATAATTTGTCCGTCAACAGTTGCTGCAATAGTAAATAATCTTCTGCCATTTTCAACACTTTCATTCAATGTAGCAAACTCCACTGACTTTCCATTTTTATTTGCCCAGCCGTATAATTTATTTTTTATGTTGATTTCTATAGACTCTAAATCATCTGCAAATAAATGGGGCATAATAATATATTCTTCTACCCAACGTTGTGTTTTCTTATATCCTTTATCCAGATAAACTGCGCCAATCAATGCTTCCAGGGTGTTGCCAAAAATCTGAGAAATTTTCAAAGCATTATCAGACTTATTGTAAAAGGTGATTTTTTTCAATCCCATTTTAAGCGCTATCTCATTAAGTTTTTGACGGTTAACCATTTTGCTTCTCATTTCAGTAAGAAAACCTTCGCCTTTGTAGGGGTATTTTCTAAACAAATAATGAGCAATAATTGAACTCAGAACAGCATCACCTAAAAATTCCAGTCTTTCATTATTTTCATCTGCGCCTTCACGAACTGAACGATGGCTTAATGCTGTTCTGTATAATGCTGTATCACCCGGAGTAAATCCAAGTATATTAACAAGCTGCTTTTTGAAATTCTTCAGCGCCGGATTTCCTGAAAAAAAATTGATGATAAATTGCAAAATAAATTTGAACTATGTTTAACCGAAATTAAAGTATTTTAAAGTAAAAACATTACCTATAAAATTGGAACAAATTAAGCTATATACTTTTTTACAATTATAGAAGCGTTATGTCCTCCAAATCCGAAAGTATTGCTGAGTGCTGCGTTTACTACTTTGTGTTGAGCCTGATTAAATGTGAAGTTTAGACGAGGATCTAGTTCAGGATCGTCGGTAAAATGATTTATTGTAGGTGGAATAATATCTTTAGTAACTGCCATAATGCAGGCAAGAGCTTCTAAAGCGCCGGCTGCACCCAAACAATGACCGGTCATACTTTTTGTAGAACTGATATTTAAATTATAGGCATGATCTCCAAAAACATTTAAGATTGCTTTTGTTTCTGCGATGTCGCCTAAAGGAGTTGAGGTTCCATGAACATTGATGTAGTTGATATCTTCAATATTCATTCCTGCATCTTTTAATGCTACATGCATTACATTTTTGGCACCTAAACCTTCGGGATGAGGAGCTGTTATATGATGGGCATCGGCTGTTGCGCCTCCACCTGCAATTTCGCAATAAATTTTTGCACCTCTGGCTAAAGCGTGTTCAAGACTTTCAAGAATTAATGCGCCTGATCCTTCTCCCATTACAAAACCATCACGGTCTTTATCAAAAGGGCGACTGGCTGTTTTGGGATCATCATTTCTTTCGCTCAACGCTTTCATGGCATTAAATCCTCCTAAACCTGCTGCGCTGATTACGGCCTCACTTCCACCTGTTACTATAATATCAGCTTTACCCAAACGAATATTGTCAAAAGCATCAATAATGGCATTTGTAGATGAAGCACAGGCGCTAACAACTGCGTAATTAGGACCTCGAAAACCATGACGCATCGAAATTTGCCCGGCGGCGATATCCAAAATCATTTTTGGAATAAAGAAAGGATTGAAACGAGGGGTTCCATCACCCGATGCAAAATTTATAACCTCTTCCTGAAAAGTAATCAGTCCTCCAATGCCACTGGCAAAAATGACCCCAACTCGGTCAGGATCTACATTTTCTTTGTTGATGCCGGCATCTTTTACCGCTTCGTCGCTTGCAATTAATGCAAACTGACAATAACGATCCATTTTTCTGGCTTCTTTTCGATCTAGATAAAGAGTTGCATCGAAATCTTTAACCTCACAAGCAAATCGGGTTTTAAACTTTGAAACATCGAATTGCTGAATATAATCGCATCCGCTTACACCATTAGAAAGGCCCTGCCAATATTCATCAACAGTTTTTCCTAATGGAGTTAGAGCTCCCAATCCAGTTACGACTACTCGTTTTAAATCCATACGATTTGCCTGTGAAAATTAAAAGATGATTACTTGGCGTTTTCTTCCAAGTAAGTAACAGCCTGACCAACAGTGGTGATGGTTTCAGCTTGTTCATCAGGAATAGAAATATTAAATTCTTTTTCAAATTCCATAATTAATTCAACGGTGTCCAAGCTATCGGCACCTAAATCATTAGTGAATGAGGCTTCAGGGGTTACTTCAGCTTCATCAACACCTAATTTGTCAACAATAATTTTCTTTACTCTTGTTGCAATGTCTGACATGGTAATAAAATTTAGTTAATACGGATGCAAAAATATACTTTTTGAACTAATTACAAAGAAATACTAAGATGAAGCGCATTTTATTTTTTTGGACCGATGATTTTCATCCTTAAAAACAGCTCCGTTTTGAAAATTCCGTATATTTAACCAAGGTACTTAAGTGATTTAATAAAAACTGAACATTATGGGCTTAAAGCAGATAGATCATGGCACTGCTGAATATAAAAAAATGATTCAGCTTCGAAATCAGATATTGAGACAGCCTCTTGGGTTGAATTTTTCAGAACAGGAACTAGAGAACGAAA
>CANFGZ010000073.1 GCA_947446585.1 Chitinophagaceae bacterium
CCGAAAGTTTAATTGATTTTGTAACAGTAAAGTCTTATGTTTTCCCATACATTAATCTGGTCTGGATTGGTTTGATTATTATGGCATTCGGCATTCTGATGAGCATGATTAAGCGTTCGAATTTATCGCCAATGCTTTCAGCTATTGTGTTAACGCTTGCGGCCATTGGACTTACCTACATGTTCTTGTTTGCCAATGCTTAAGGATTCATTAACAATTTTAATTGTGTATATAGCCTTCTAATTAGGTTACCAAAATCAATCTTCCGTATTAAATTTCAATTGATTTTAGTAAATTTACAATGATGCGAATTACACCATTACATAACATTTGTAAAAGACCATTAGTCGTATTCTTTTTATTTATACTCTCTTTTTTTAAAACTACTGCTCAATCTCCATCACATGACACCTTAAAAATGCAGGCAATAGTTTATCAAGGCGATACCATCCCCATGAGTGTTTTAAGCAATATTTATATTCGATCTATACTTACGGAGGAACAAAAACAAGCTATAGCAAAATACAACAGATTAAGAAATGCAATTTATGTAACCTATCCTTACGCAAGAAAAGCGGGCATTATCTTAAACGACATCAATTCAAATCTTGTTTCCATTTCAGAAAAAAAAGACAGAAAAAAATATATTAACTCCAGAGAAAAGGAATTAAAAAAAGAATTCACCACCCCACTAACGAATCTTTCTATTTACCAGGGAAAAATTCTGATGAAGTTAATCAACAGAGAAACAGGCAATAATTGCTACGAAATTATTAAAGAATATCAGGGAGGATTGACAGCACGTCTTTATCAAACGGTTGCTTTCTTTTTCAACAGCAGCCTCAAACAACCATACGATCCCAAAAACGAAGATGTGGTAATTGAACGCATCGTTCAAGAAGTTCAACGTTTATATGGATACAATGAAATTGCCAAACCTCAGAACCTATAGTTCCATTTTCCCCCAATTACTTCACAAATACTTCCCAATAACTTAAACAATGACTCAATTATTGAAGATTTGAGTTAACTTGCAGCAAACATTTTTTATTTCAATCCTCTAATTAGAATGAAATTAGATTTTCTTGCCTTTGGAGCCCACCCCGACGATGTAGAATTGAGTTGCTCCGGTTTGCTATTGATTGAAAAAGCAAATGGCAAAAAAACGGGTGTCGTTGATTTAACAGAAGGAGAAATGGGATCCCGGGGGACTATACAAACCAGATATGAAGAATCTGCTGCAGCATCTAAAATCATGGAACTTGATGTCAGAGAAAATCTTCAGTTACCAGATGGATTTTTCGAAAATAATAAGGATACACAATTAAAAATTATACAAACGATCAGAAAATACAAACCCGATATTGTTTTATGTAATGCCATCGACGATCGCCATCCTGATCATGGCAGAGGCGCTCAGTTAATTTCCGATGCGGCCTTCTTATCTGGCTTATTGAAAATCGAAACCTTTGAAGATGGCAAACCTCAGGAACACTGGAGGCCAAAATATGTTTTTCATTACATTCAAGATCGTTATCTGACACCCGATTTCCTCATTGATATTTCAGAAGTTTTTGAAAAAAAACTAAATGCCATTAAAGCATACAAAACACAATTTTACAACCCTGATATTACCGGACCTGAAACCTATATCTCAAAGCCTGGATTTCTAGATAAAATAATTCACAGAGACAGTACTCATGGAGGAAATATTGGAGTAAAGTTCGCAGAAGGCTTTATCACAAAGAAAAAATTAGGCTTTAAAAACCTCGATAATTTAATCAAAGAAAATACTTAATCAAATATTATGGTTACTCCAAAATTCAGAAATTCAGTAAAATCTAATTTTCATCAGGAACTCAAAAAAAGAGTTCAGCAGTACTTTACTGAAAATAACATATCTCAAACCGGAAACTTTTCGCTTTACTTCAAAGCAGTCTTATTGTGGAGTGCTTATATTTTTTTATATGTCCATCTGGTATTTTTTACTCCCAATAATTTATGGGCAGCTTTAGAGTGTTTAATTATGGGCGGCCTTACTGCAGGAATAGGATTTAATGTAATGCACGATGGTGGACACGGCAGTTTCAGCAGCAGTAAATTCTGGAATAAAATTGCCGCCTTTTCTGTTAATGGTCTTGGAGCAAGTATGCTCATGTGGAATAACAAACACAATATCATTCATCATACTTATACTAATATTGATGGCGTTGATGATGATATAGAAATTAAGCCATTATTACGCATGTGCCCATCTCAAAAAAAATATGTCGTTCATAGATTTCAACATATTTATGTTTGGTTTCTTTACAGTTTACTGTTAATTATTTGGGTATTTGCAACCGATTATCAAAAGTATTTTAAAAAGAAAATAGGCATTGTTCCTATAAAAAAATTGAGTGCATTTGATCATTTTGCTTTTTGGGCAGCAAAAATAATTTATTACGGAATTATGATTGCTTTACCGATCTACAAGGTTGGTTTCGCAAAATGGATTATTGGTTTTCTGATATTAAGTATGTTTGCCGGTTTTGTATTAAGCATTGTATTTCAATTGGCCCACACAGTTGAAGAAACAGCTTTTCCTATCCCTGCCGATAATAATGATATCGAGAATGAATGGGCTATTCATCAAGTACAAACTACCGCAAATTTTGCTACGAAAAATAAATTAATCTCCTGGCTTGTTGGTGGATTAAATTTTCAAATTGAGCATCATTTATTTCCAAAAATCTCTCATATTCATTACCCACAAATCAGCAAGATTATCAAAAAAACCTGCGATGATTTTGATATCAAGTACATCGAATATAAGAGAATGAGAGATGCTGTAATTTCACACACATTGCATTTGAAAAAAATGGGAATAGCATAATCAATTGCTGCTTATTTTTAAATCTCAAATGAAGTCAATTGAAAATTTTTTCAAGTTTGAATAAAAATATTTTTCTACTTAATATTTTTATTGTTCTCTTCTCTATTCCTTTAACTGCACAGAAATTGGAGTCTGATTCCTTGAATTGTTTAAAGCACAACACAACAAGTATAAAAACTTTTTTTATTCCTGCCGCATTAATCAGTTTGGGAGCAATCAATATAAATAGCCAGTTTAACGTTAATGTACAGAAAAAAATAGTCCCTAAAGATCTTAATTCAAAGTGCCATCTCGATAATTATCTACAGTATACCCCTGCTGTTCTTGCAATAGGATTAAATGCATTTGGAATAAAAGGCAAACACAGTTTGGGCCAGACCGTAATTATTTATGCTATGGCCAATATTCTTTCCAATGCAATTGTATATCCAGCAAAGCATGTAACACATGAAATGAGACCAGACGGTTCTGATGATTTTTCATTTCCTTCCGGACATACAACTGAAGCATTTGTCTCTGCAGAAATATTAAGAATGGAATTTAAAGAGGTTTCTCCTTGGTATGGAATTTCGGGTTACCTGATGGCCTTTACTACCGGATATTTGAGAATGTATAATAACAAACACTGGATAAGCGACGTTACTGCCGGCGCCGGAATTGGGATTGCTTCTACAAAACTTGCCTACTTGATTTATAACAAATGGTCTTCGAAATTGAAAACTAAAAACCATCTTGTCCAACATACCCTCTTACTTCCCTCATATCAAAATAAGCAACCCGGATTTTGTTTAATCAAACGTTTTTAATACATTTTTTATTCCTATTTCAGTTAATCAAATTGCAACACTTATTGTTGTAAATTTGCCATTCATAAAAAATTCTATGAGCGAAGAGAAAAGTTTAAATTTTATTGAAGAAATAATTGAAAACGACCTTGCTGAAGGTAAATACCAATCTATCATAACCAGGTTTCCCCCAGAACCAAATGGATACCTTCACATTGGCCATTCTAAATCTATTTGTCTAAATTTTGGACTATCACAGAAATATGGAGGATCTACAAACCTTAGATTTGATGACACAAACCCTGTTACTGAAGACACCGAATATGTTGAAAGCATCAAAGAAGATATCAAATGGCTTGGCTTTAACTGGTCGAATGAATATTATGCATCTGATTATTTTGATCAATTATTTGAATATGCCGTAACGCTTATTAATAAAGAACTGGCTTATGTAGATGATAGCTCCTCAGAAGAAATTGCGCTACTTAAAGGAACGCCAACAGAAGCCGGAAAAGAAAGTCCTTACCGTAATCGAACAATAGAAGAAAACTATAAGTTATTTATTGAAATGAAAAGCGGCAAATACAAAGATGGAGAAAAAGTATTGCGTGCAAAAATTGATATGGCTTCATCAAACATGCTGATGAGAGATCCTATTATTTACAGAATTAAACATGCTCACCATCACCGTACTGGTAACAAATGGTGCCTCTACCCTATGTATGATTTCGCTCACGGTCAAAGCGACAGCATTGAAAATATTACACATTCTATTTGCACCTTAGAGTTTATCCCACACCGGGAACTTTATGACTGGCTGATCAGCAAACTAGAAATTTACCCTTCCCATCAATATGAGTTTGCCCGATTGAATATGACTTATACTGTGATGAGTAAAAGAAAACTTTTACAATTGGTAAATGAAGGTTTTGTTTCTGGCTGGGATGATCCAAGAATGCCCACAATTTGCGGACTCAGAAGAAAAGGCTATACCCCATTAAGCATCAGAAATTTTTGCGAAAAAATTGGAGTTGCCAAAAGAGAAAATCTTATCGATTTAAGTTTATTGGAATTCTGCTTAAGAGAAGATCTTAATCAGATCGCAAAACGAGTCATGGCCGTTTTAGATCCTTTGAAATTAGTTATAACAAATTACGAAGACGGTAAAACAGAATTATTAAACAGCGAAAATGGCCCCGACGAATCAATGGGAAGCCGCGAAATTCCTTTTAGTAAAGAACTTTGGATTGAGCGTGAAGATTTCATGGAAGAGCCCGCAAAAAAATGGTTTCGTTTAGCCCCAGGCGCTATGGTTCGTTTAAAAAGTGCTTATATCATTCAATGCGATTCATTCGAAAAAGATCATAACGGAAATGTAAGGGTGATTCATTGTACTTATTTCCCGGATAGCAAAAGCGGCCAGGATACAAGCGGCATATCTGTTAAAGGCACCATTCATTGGGTAAGTGTTATGCATGCAGCAACTGCAGAAGTAAGACTATATGATCGTTTATTAAAATCAGAAAACCCTGCGGCTGAGGAAGGAGATTTTAAAGATTATATCAACCCCAATTCATTAGAAATTATCAAAGAAGTATATATCGAACCTTCCCTTTCCAATGCTACGTTTGAAGATCGTTTTCAGTTTATCAGAAAAGGATATTTTTGTCTGGATAAAGATACAACTAACGGCCATCTCGTTTTTAACAGAACTGTTACTCTAAAAGATGCATGGAGTAAAGAGGTGAAAAAAGGGTAAGAAGCCTCTCCCCAACTCTCTACGAAAGAAAGAGCTTGGAGCTTTTACAAGCAAATAATAATCAATTGCCCAAGCAATAGTTTTTTGCTTTAAATACAAATTTGCGAACTGTTTTAATGTGCAAAACGCAATCATCTTCCCCCTTTGGGTGAATTAAAGGGGGCTTTATACTCCGGAAACAACGCAGTAACAAATGATAATATTGAAAACAAAACCAATAAATAAATCCCTGGTTGTTTTTCTGGCGTGTAAGCGTTGTAGGAAGATGTAAATAAATGATATGTTTTCAAAGCATAAGCCATTATAATTCCGGCAAAAAAAAGATGCGAAAATTTAGCCCATAATTTGGGTATAAATATCAGCAGCATGCAAATACAGGAAAAGATGATAAAAAATTTTCCTGGCTTTCCGTAAACATCATTTTGCGAAAAAAAACCGTTAAAATATTTATTCAAATCAGCGTGATAGGTCCAGGGCATAAAACAAACCCCGATTAATGAGAAATAAATAAGCAATCCTATCCATTTACTATATTTCATGTGGTGTATGTAATTTATAAAGTTTGATCATTTTTATGTCCTTGAATACTTCCCAAGATTTCGGAACAAGCCATCCACAATTGGTATCGCAAGTTACGTTATGTCATTTCAATAAACTGATTTGGGTTATGCAATTAACACATAAAAAGACAGCATATCCCCTTTAAAATAATTGCCCATTGGAAATACATCCAACAGGCAATTGCAGAGGTCCCGAGCGGATTCGAACCGCTGTAGAAGCTTTTGCAGAGCTTAGCCTAGCCACTCGGCCACAGGACCATAAAAAAAACAATAAGTTATTGTTTCAATTAATGACACAAAATAAGGTATTTTTATTGATAAATTAAAATTCTAATTTTCAAAAACCACCAAAATATTTAATCAGAATGGGAATAATTGAAGATTCAGAACTTATCATTAATGAAAGAGGGGCTGTTCATTATTTAAACGCTCTTCCTAATGAAATAGCAAATACCATTTTAATTGTTGAAGATGCTGAAAATGTAAATGAAATAAGCAAACATTTTGATCGCATTGAATTTAAAAACAACAACCGAGAATTCAATACACATACTGGATTTGTAGGCAAAAAAAGAATATCAGTAATCAGTACCGGAATTGGGCCCTGCAAAATGGATATTGTAATAAATGAATTAGATGCTCTTTTCAATATTGATTTTTCAACAGGCACAATCAAAGAAAATATTACTTCATTTAATATTATTCGATTAGGCACTTCTACTTCTTTACAAAATAATGTTGAAGTAAACAGCATGGTTGCCAGCACTCACGGAATAGGCATAGACAATCTTCTTAATTTTTATACTCAAAAAAACAACGAAGAAGAAATACAAATGCTACAGGCTTTTATTAATCACTCTCGAATAAATAGAGATATTTCCGCCCCTTATTTGTACTCCGCAAGCATGTCGTTATTAAAAGAATTTGTAACTAGTTTTCATCAAGGCATAACGATTACTTGCCCCGGATTTTATGGCCCTCAGGGGCGGTTTTTAAGAGCGCATTTAGAACAGCCGAAACTAATGGAAAATATAGCCCAGTTTCGTTTTGGCAACCATCACATCATTGATTTTGAAATGGAAACGGCTTCTTTGTATGGCTTGTGTAGAATTTTGGGGCATCATTGCCTTTCGCTAAACACCATCATTTCAAACAGCGTAACCCATAAATACAGCAAGGATATAAAAGCAAACTTTGAAAAATTGATTTTAAAAACTTTAGAAAATATCACTTACTCAAATATATGAATACTACCTTTTACAAATATCAGGGAACCGGAAATGATTTTATAATTTTAGACAACCGATTCGGAGCATACAACAATCTCCTTTCCAAACAAATTGAAATACTTTGTGATCGAAAATTTGGCATTGGTGCCGATGGGCTCATGCTCATGAATACAAAAGAAGGTTACGACTTTGAAATGATCTATTATAATGCTGATGGCAAGATGAGTACCATGTGCGGTAACGGTGGCAGATGTATGATTCGTTTTGCTAATGATATAGGCATCCATAAATACACGTATTTGTTTTCTGCTGTTGATGGCGATCATGAAGGCGAAATTGATAACGATAATAAAATCAGATTAAAAATGAAAAACGTTTCTGATTTGGAATTTCATAATAACCATGCCATTCTCAACACAGGATCACCTCACTTTGTAAAATTTGTAAACGATGTAGAAAATGTAGACGTAGTTGAAACCGGAAGAGACATCAGAGAAAGCAAGCAATATGCATCTGAAGGCATTAATGTTAACTTTGTAGAAACCATTGACGATGATAAGATTTTTGTAAGAACTTATGAGCGTGGTGTAGAAGATGAAACACTAAGTTGCGGCACCGGAGTAACTGCTGCCGCATTAGTTGCCGCACACAATGAACGAGGCTTCAACAGAGTGGAAGTAAAAACACCGGGAGGAAATTTAAGTGTGGAATTCGAAAAAATAAGCGACTCCGAGTTTGAAAATATATGGCTTTGCGGCCCCGCAGATCTTGTGTTTAAAGGAGATATTGAAATAAAAGTAAATTAATTGCACTCATTTTCTTATTTAACTCAATAATCCTTTACCTTAAATTAAATTATTACCATTGGTACAATATTTCAAAATAGTAGATCAGCAAACCATTGCCATCGATAAACCCACAGCAGGCACATGGGTAAATATTCTGCCTCCTTTGAAACAGGAAGAATTTTCTGAACTAAGTAATACCCTTAAAATACCATTAGACTTTCTTAAAGATTCTCTTGATATCGACGAAAGAAGCCGATATGAAACAGACGATCAGGTTAAATTAATTGTTATTAAAACCCCTACCGAAAACAATTCCTTTAATGAAAGCGATGCATTTTACATTACTATTCCTATTTGTATAATTCTTACAACTGATCAAATTGTAACCGTAAATTCATTTGAAAATGAAGCCATCAAAAAATTCCTGAACAGTTTTCAAAATCGTCATCCCGACAAAAAAAATATGATGGTGCTGAAAATATTTGAAAAGATAACTACCAATTTTCAGGAGCATCTTAAAGAAATTAATCACCGACGCAATTCTCTCGAACAAAAACTTTATGATGCCAACAGAAATGAAGAATTACTGCAATTGATGCGCATACAAAAAAGTCTAGTTTATTTTGTCACTGCATTAAGAAGCAATGAATTGCTGATGATGAAAATGAGCCGTACCAATTTCCTGGGACTCGACCAAAATGAAAAAGATTTTCTTGAAGATCTGATTATCGAAACATCACAGGCCCTTGAAACGGCAAATACCTATACCAATATTTTAAGCAGCACACTTGATGCCTTCGCAAGTATCATCAGCAACAATCAGAATGAAGTATTGAAAAGATTAACTACTCTCACTATATTTCTGAGTATCCCTGTTTTGATTGCCAGTATTTATGGAATGAATGTTCCTTTGCCTTTTCAACATTCTCATTTGGCATTCTGGATTCCTGTGTCAATTTGCTTTTTTATTTTAGGATTTGCACTTTATAATTATATTAGAAGATTAAAAAAATAATTCATGTTCAATATCAGAGTTTACGGCATTCTTATCAACGACAATAATGAAGTGTTGGTTAGTGATGAATTAATCAAAGGCAGTTATTATACCAAATTTTGTGGCGGCGGACTCGAACACGGCGAAGGAACGATTAATTGTGTAATCAGAGAGTTTAAAGAAGAAATGAATACCGAAATCGAAGTGATTGAGCATTTGTACACTACCGACTTTTATCAAAAAAGTATTTTTAATCCACAACACCAGTTGATATCTATTTACTACCTGGTAAAAGCCATGAAAGAAATTGACATTCCAATAAAGCAAACTCCTTTTGAATTTAATCAGGAACAATTAGACAATTATAGCAAGACCGGACAAATTGAATCCTTTCGCTTTGTTAAATGGAATGAATTTTCTGCGGAATGCATGACCCTTCCAATAGATAAAATTGCAGCCAAATTGGTGAAGCAGCGGTTTAAAAAATAAAAACTATCAGCCATAAGCCGGATTCTGTAACCACTGAAATTCAATGGAGGTTATCATTTATCTGCTTGCAACATTACTGTTACAATCTAGCTGCCTACCCTTCAACGGATCAGTTGCCTGAAATCGGACGAGCCGCCCTAAATCGTTGATATACGTGGCATTACAGCGCATAAGGTTTACCCATATTCTACATTACTAAAGAATATCGTGAGCTCTTACCTCACGTTTTCACCCTCATCCCAATTACTCAGGACAGTTATTTTCTGTGGCACTTTCTCTTTCCCTGAAATCAGAGAAGCCGGCGATTAACCGGTATGCTGCCCTTTGCTGTCCGGACTTTCCTCTCCGATTGCTCGGAACGATAACCGGCTGATAGTAGTATGAAATTAAACAATTTTTAATCCAATTTGCTAAAAGTATATTGAAAAACAAACTTTGTTGAAATCTAAAGTCTGATTCAACTCAAATGCTTATTTTTATCAATAATTAAAAAACCGTAAACGGCTGTAAAAAACTAAAAATGAAAGAGAAAC
>CANFGZ010000074.1 GCA_947446585.1 Chitinophagaceae bacterium
ATCAAGCCTAGCCTAATGAACTTACAGGGAACGGAGGAAGAAGACATTAATTCTAACTGATTATTATAAATTACGAAACCACTAATTTATAAGCATATCATTAGGCAAGGGAAATAACAATAAAATTATTCTTCGCTTTTATTTCCTTTCTTTTTATTATATAATTTAGATGCTTTTTCCAACAAAGTTAAAAATTGTTGTTGAAGATAATTACTTTGATCTGCAGAGGATTTTGCGATATTTTTTATGTACGACCAAGGCTGATCGTTATAATATTTAGAGTTTTTTAATTTCAACGCAAACATCGTTACTGCTGCTGCGAATTTCAGTTCTTTATTAATCTGATCTATTGGAGTCAGTATTGAAATAGCATTGAAATTTATTTTCTTAATGACGCTATCCTGATTCTGAGAATAATTAAGTTCCATAGAAGCAATTTCAATTGGTGATTTTAGTGCACATTCCTTGAGGTTATGCTCTGTTGGAATAATTTCAAAAATCGCCATTACTGTACTGCCGCTGCCCATTTCCCCTCCTTCCAGATTATTGAGTGAATCTGCGAGCGCTTCCTTTTTGTTGTCAAACCCAATCAACCGATAAGATTTTACATATTCGGGATTGAATTTAAGATTTATACTGGCATCATCAGCTACTGCATAAAATGTTTGAGTTAATTCTTTAACCAATACCCTTTCCGCTTCATGAATATCGTCGAGATAAGCATAATTTCCATTCCCTTTTTTTGCCAGTATCTGAAGTTTGGAATCTTTAAAATTGCCCATGCCTACACCAAGACAAGTAAGATATACTCCCGATTGTCGTTGACTCGATATTAATTCATCAAGTGCTTTTTCTGAAGTTTCTCCAACATTAAAATCACCATCTGTTGCTAAAATTACTCTGTTGTTACCCCCTTTGATAAAAGACCTTTTAGCTGTTTGGTAAGCAACTCTTATTGCAGATTCGCCTGGTGTATCTCCCTGAGCTTCTAGTTCTTCTATCGACTTGAGTATTTTTTCTTTTTCACTTCCTGAAGTTGGTGTAAGCCATACCGTTACATACCCGCCATAAGTTACAATAGTAACCGAATCAACAGGTCTTAAATTTTTTACAAATAACTGAAATGCGGCTTTCAACAAAGGAAGCCTGTTGGGCATGTCCATGCTTCCGGAAACATCAATAAGAAAAACAAAATTCCCCGGAGGTACTTTATCCAGATCAAGTTTTTTGGCACTGACATTAACATACAATAATTGTTCTTTACTATTCCAAGGACAATTTGTCAATTGAGATTCAACCGCAAATAAACTATCTCCTTTAGGTTCACGGTAATTTAAATTGAAATAGTTGATAAGTTCTTCGGTTCTGATTGCATCAGGGGGCACAAGACTATTCATATTCAGGAACCTTCTGACATTACTATATGATGCTTTGTTTACGTTAAGAGAAAATCCTGTAGCGGGAAATAAGGCCGATTCTTCAAACTCATTTTCCACTAATTGAAAATACGTTTCATCTCCTGCAAACCATTGTTTGAAAGCAGTCTGATTTTTATCTTTTGTAAATGAAATTAATTTTGATTGATTTTTACTTACCGCGTCTGCAGTTAACTTTAAAATGATCTTCTGCCACTGATCAGTTTTCACCTTTACAGTTAAAGTTTCATAACCTTCTAAAGTGATGGTAAGTGAATCATAAAGTACTCTTTCATTGATTCCAAAATCACCTGCAGTAGCACCTGAATAATAAAAAGCCTTGGCAGCGTGAACAAAAATTCGGGCATTGGGTAATGGCTTGTTTTTTTCGTCTTTTATTTCGCCCCGAAGATAGAATTGACTTTTAGCAGAAGTTGCTATCAATAATAAAGCACAATATATTGCAAGTTGTTTCAAGGTATAGGAAATAGAATTAATCTAATTTAGCTATTTTTTTTGAAAAACACTAAACAATTCTCCTTAATCACTATTCAACCAATTGAAATATTTCTTTTAAATTTCTACCCAAACCATCATAATCAAGACCATATCCCAAAAGAAATTTGTTAGCCACACTAAAGCCAATATAATCTAAGTGAAGTGGAAAAATCAATGCCTCAGGTTTATGTAATAATGTGGCAATTTTAATAGATGATGGTCCTTGATTTTCTATCTGTGGCAAAAATTCGCTTAACGTTTTTCCAGTATCAACAATATCTTCAATGATGATTACATCTCTGCCCTTAAGTGAAACATCTAATCCAATAGAGGTAACTACCTGACCAGTACTTTTTATTCCCTTATAAGAAGCGAGCTTAATGAAACATACCTCTGCTTCTATAGTCAATTCTTTAAACAAATCTGAGGCAAACATAAATGAGCCGTTCAGAATAGCGATAAACAGTGGTCTTTTTCCGGCAAAGTCCTTATTAATTTCTTGGGCGATTCTTTTTATCTGATTATGTATTTCCAATTCAGAAAGAAATGTATCAAATGTTTTATCGTGCACTTTAATTTGAGGCATATAATTTATTTAGGAATAATTAATTTTTGACCAATCTTTAAATGATTTGATTTCAGATTGTTTGATTCTTTTAATTCTTTTACAGTAACATGATATTTTTTCGCAATAGTAGCCAGACTCTCGCCGGGCCTTACTCTGTGAGACAGCACTTTTTCGTTTGCCATGGTTGACTTTTCAGATTGTTTTTTTTCTTTCTGAAATCTTCCTTTTCCTTTCTCTTTTTTTACATTAATATTTGTTTGAGATGATTTTACGAATGCCCCAGACCTTAATGTTAGTATAGTTCCAGGTTCAAGCGTATCTGATTCATTAAGGCCATTATAAGCAAGCAGATAACTTAATTGTATGGCATTGGCTTGAGCAATATCATATAAAGATTCTGTTCCGGATACTTTATAACTATCTTGTAACCCTTCCGACTTTTTTCGTTCCAGATAAATCCATGTTGAAGAATTGAGTAAACCATCTTCAATCAAGTCATTATAATCCAGCAATAATGTAAGTGGAATATTGTAGTTGCTTGCAATAGCCAATAATGAAATTCCACTATCGGCATAAACTGCCTTTAATCCATTATAAGTTTTTGTTTTTATTTTATCAGGATCTATGATTTGATTTATTTTTTCAATTGACTTATCTACTATTGAAAATCTGGATTTTGGCGTTTCAATTTGAAATACACTATAATCGGGAATGTCTTTCAGGGTCTGAGTACTAAGGTCATTAAGATGATAATCTTCAATTGTTTTAATCAGTATTTCAGGATATTTTGGATTTGTAGCATAACCTGCTTTTTTCAAACCATAAGCCCAGCCTTTATAATCCAATGGATCTAAATTAAATAAGAAAGCATAATGCGCTCTTGTTCTCAGAAAATCACTATGATCCTGATAACTTTGAATAGCACTGTCGTATTTTCTAAAGCATTCTCCATTTTCATCATCATCATGATATACCGAAGCACCGGTCCATTCGGCCTTGCATTTAATTCCAAAATGATTGTTAGATTTTTTTACCAGATCACTGTTCCCACTCTCTGTTTCCAAAACACCTTGAGCAAGGGTTATTGCAACAGGAACACCTGTTCTTTTCATCTCAATAATGGCGATATCTTTATAGGTATCGATATAGTTTTGTACTGTCATTCGCTGAGCAATAACAGAACTTAATAAAGAGAATAAACAAAAAATAGTAGCGACTATTTTTTTCACAAATTATAATTTTCTAATTAAGGTTAAACCATCTCTAATGGTAAGCATTATTTTATCCACGCGTTTGTCATTAGCCACATGTTTATTGAACTCATGAATAGCTTTAGGATTTTTCCCGGTTAATGGATCCTGTAAAACCTGACCATGAAATAAAACGTTGTCTACTAATATCCATCCCCCACTTCTTACCATCGGCAAAGTTAATTCGTAATAATCAATATAGCTCACTTTATCGGCATCAATAAAAACCAAATCCCAGATTTCTTTTAATTCCGGAATTATTTTTAAGGCATTGCCAATATGCAATTGTATCCTGTTTTTCTCATTGGCTTTTTCAAAATAATGCATTGCCGTATTTGCATCTTCTTCTCTGATTTCAATAGTATGAAGCATGCCATATTCACTCATCCCTTTCAATAAACACAGTGCACTGAACCCGGTAAATGTGCCAATTTCCAATACTCTGGATGGCTTAATCATCAGACTGATCATTTCGAGAAATTTTCCCTGCAAACTTCCGCTTAACAGATGAGCATGAGGATGTGATGCCTGTGTCGTTATTTCAATTTCCTGCAATACCGCATCTAACTGACCAGAATAAATGCTACTATAATTTTCTGCGAGAGGATTTACAATTTCCATAGCTGCTATTTTCCGGTATTTTTTTTGGAGATAATAAAAAGGCCAAGAAAAGTAATTATTCCATTGATAAGGATAAGCTCGTTACCAATTTTATAACCATGAAAAATATTTTTACTTATTTCGGCAAGCCCCAAGCTAATGTGGAGTTTCTTTTCGTACCACTCAGGACTACTTAATATGTCGATGCCCATTGCTAAAAAAGGAGCAATGATACATACATACCAAATGAGTTTGTTATTCAGCGATCTTGTGGTAAGAATTCCAAAAGCAAACAATCCCAGCAGTGGACCATAAGTAATGCCAGCAAATTTAAGAATGAAGTCTATGATTAATTTATCATTAACCACTTTAAATAAAAGCACCATTATAAAAAACAAAACAGCAAAGCTTACATGCACTTTCATTCTTGTTTTTTTCTTCGTCTGTTCCTCTGCCACTTGTTTGTTTAATCCAATAATATCTATACAAAAACAAGATGTCAATGAAGTAATAGCGCCATCCACACTGGGAAATAATGCCGAAACCAAAGCGACAATAAACAACACGCCGATTGTTCCACTGAAAGCATCACTCAATGCAATTGTTGGAAATAAATCATCCGGAGCTGTAGTGATATTCATTTTAGTAGCATAGAGATAAAGAATGCCTCCTAAAAACAAAAACAAAAAATTAACCAACATTAATACTGCAGTAAAACTCATCATGTTTTTCTGTGAGTCTTTTAAATTTTTTACACTGATATTCTTTTGCATCATTTCCTGATCGAGGCCTGTCATTGCAATCGCGATAAACATTCCACCTAAAATATGCTTCATAAAAAAAGATCCAGACTTCACATCAGTATTAAAAACCTGAGTATATCCTTTTTCATTCATCAGTTGCAATGCTCCCGAAAAATCGGTGCCTAGGGATTTGATAATTACTATGGTGCAAACAATAAGGCCCAATAGCATCCCAGTTGTTTGAAGGGTATCCGTATAAATAATCGTTTTTACCCCTCCTTCAAAAGTGTACAATAAAATCATCAACAGTATAACAAAAGTTGTAGCAATAAAAGGTATACCCAGTTTATTTAAAATAAAAATCTGAAGAACGTTTATTACCAGATATAATCTTGCTGTGGCTCCTACAACTCTGGATAAAATAAAAAATGAAGCGCCAACCTTATGTGCATTTACCCCAAATCTATTATCGAGATAAGTATAAATACTAGTAAGATTCATTTTGTAATATAAAGGCAGCAATACAAACGCAATGACCAGATAGCCGAGTAAATAACCTAAAACAATTTGAAAATAGAAGAAATTACCGCTCCCTACTCCACCCGGAACACTTACAAACGTTACACCGCTTAATGAAGTGCCAATCATCCCAAAGGCAACCAGCATCCAGTTGCTTTTTTTGTTGCCTATAAAAAATGATTCGTTATTGGAGCCTTTTGAAGTATACCAGGCAACAGTGAGTAACAATAAAAAATAACCAATGACAAATGCAAACAGGACAACTGGAGACATAATTGAATTTATTTTTATGGGGTTACAGTAATAATTTTTGAAGATAAACAAAATTGTATTCCCTTTGCGACAAATACGCTAAAAATGTCGATAAAATCAATGGCCGTTTTCTGTGGTAGTCAAACCGGAAGCGAAACTATTTTTGCTACACATACCCGTCAAATCGGAAGCATCCTTGCCGAAAAAAATATAAACATCGTATATGGTGGCGCCGATCGTGGATTGATGGCCGTTGTAGCTAATGCAGGACTTGAGGCCAATGGAAAGGTAATTGGCGTGCTTCCTCAATTGCTTCGGGAAATCGAATTGCAGCACAAAGGACTCACCGAATTACATGTAGTGGATACGATGCACACACGAAAGCAAATGATATTCAATAAATGTGATGCTGCCATTATTTTACCCGGTGGTTTTGGAACGCTTGATGAACTTTTTGAAATGCTCACCTGGAACCAATTGAAAATTCACGAAAAGAAAATCTTCATCTTAAACAGCAATGGATTTTACGAGCATCTCATCGCTCACATCCATAAAATGCATGAAGCCAAATTTTTGTACTTCCATCCTGATGAAATTATTACCATCATCAACGAACCTGAAGAAATAGAAAAATACCTTTGATTATTTTTTACCCTGAAATAAGGCGATGTTGTAACCAGCTCTGAATATAGGGACAGATCTATGTAAATTATCTATATAAGGGGAATGAGACGCCTTTGCAACATCCCACATGATTGAAAAATAATAGTAAGATTTCTGATAAGGAAAATCCTTACCATTGGAAATGCCTCCCCCAACTAAAAAACTATGAGCATCAAATTTATATTTTTCAACACCAACGCCACCAGAGGTGCTTCCAAAAGGAATGTATTTTGTTCTTAAAAGATTAAATTCATACTGCCCCTGAGCAAATAAAAACTTTACAGGAAATAATCTTACAAATGCTCCTGGTCCATATGATGTAAATCTGATTTTATCACCTGAACCAACATAAGAAACATCTCTTTCAGATTGATAATTTATCCCAGTAGTTATAGCAATATCAATAAACTTGTTAAAGCTGTAACCAAAATATGGACTAATTCCAAGCGCAGTGACTAAATTCCCAAAAGAAGCATTTAATGTGCCTCCGGTAAAAAAATTTTCCTTTTTGAAGAACTTTTCATTATTCTCATCTTGAGAAAAAGCCGAAAGCGAAAGACTAACAGTTACTAGTAACACTAGAAGGAATTTATTTTTCATACTATTTTTTTAATTGCCGATGCTGGTGTTATCACCTACATCAATTTAATGCCGATGTTGGTATTATCACCTACATCATTTTTATTTAATGCCGATGTTGGTGTTATCACCTACATCAATTTAATTTGTTGGTGATAACACCAACAGATAGCAGCCAGAGCTATTTAAATATTTTACCTGCATTCAGAATATTATTCGGATCAAAAACCTTTTTGATATTTTTCATCAGTTCCATACTCACATCGTTAAAGGCAATGTCCATGTATTCTTTTTGTATTAAACCGATTCCGTGTTCACCACTGATGGTGCCTCCTAAAGATTTTACCAATGTAAATAAAGCTTTTAATGCAGGAATCACATCAGGGTTATTCAAACTGTAAATACTTCCTTCTTTTTTAATTCTGATGTGCAAGTTACCATCGCCTGCGTGACCGTAACAAACCGCATGAAAATCATATTGCTTACCTAATGCTTTCACACCTCTGATTAAAGCAGGTAATTCCGCTCTGGGAACCACCGTATCTTCTTCAATGGTATAACCAGCCAACTTTACTGCTTCAGCTGCTCTTCTTCTGAGTTTCCACAATGCTGCTTTTTGTTGCGCATCATCAGCAAAGAAAACCTCGCCACAATCAAATTCTGAGAGAACAGCAGCAATCGCTTCCATTTCAGTCATCAAGGTATCCAAATGGTTGCCATCAACTTCGATAATTAAATGCGCTGCCATTTCATCTGTAACCGGAACAATAGCACTATCAACAAATTTGCTAACGATTTTCAACGCATCAATTTCTACTAACTCTAAAGCACTGGGTGTAAAGCCTGCTCTGAAGATGGCACTAACGGCGGCACCTGCTTTTTCCAAATCATTGAAAGGTACCAGCATCAGCAAATCATGCTTGGGATGCGGAATCAATTTCAACACAATTTTTGTCACCAAACCTAATGTTCCTTCGCTGCCCACCATCAATTGTGTAAGATTGTATCCTGTAGAATTTTTTAACACATTGGCGCCAGTCCAGATGATGTCACCTGTTGGCAATACCACTTCCAAATTCAACACATAATCCTTTACAACGCCATATTTCACTGCTTTAGGGCCACCACTGTTTTCGGCGATATTGCCACCAATGAAGCAACTTCCTTTACTGCTTGGATCAGGCGGATAAAACAATCCTTTTTCTTTTACCGCATTTTGCAATACTTCGGTAATCACACCTGGTTCGGTTGTTATTTGTAAATTTCTTTCGTCGATTTCAATGATGCTGTTCATTCTTTCAAATGAAACAAGAACACCTCCAAATTGTGGAAGTGCACCACCACTTAATCCAGTGCCTGCTCCTCTTGGGGTAACCGGAATTTTTTCTTCGTTACAAATTTTCATCACAGCACTAATTTCTTCAACTGTTCTTGGTTTGATAACGATATCTGGTAAGAAATGAAGATTTTCTGTTTCGTCATGAGCATAATGATTTCTGTTTTCATCATCTGTAAAAACATATTTTTCACCCAAAATATTCTTTAAAGAAGGAAGAATGCGATGAAAATCACTCATGACAACAAATTTTTTGAATTAATTTTTGTGAAGCAAAATTCGTGAAAAAAAACTTACCAAAAATAAAATGTTACGCTTAATGTTAGAAGCTTGGACAAAGAGATTGACGATCAGATTTAGATCCGTAAAAACCATTTTTAATAACACTGAATTCGCTGGCTCCTTTATAACGATTGAAGGCTTTCAATGTAGATATTGTAGCATCATAGCTGAAGTTAAAAATCAGCTGATTGATTTGAAAGCCAAGCATCGGAATGACCGCATCTTTAATTCTGTAATAACAACCGCCTATCAATTGCTTCTCTCCTTTTTGTGATAAGTTGTAATTTATAATCATCCCCATTGTTAATTCTGAGGCATTGGCCTGATTGGTATAATATACATTGGGTTTCAGAATAACGTAACTGTTTAGTTTCAGAATAGCATTGATAAAGCCAATATGTCTCATTGGAATCATGCTGTTTGCATCTTGATTATCAAAAAAACTTTCTTTAGGTTTATTAACATGATGTATTGAATAACCTGCATTACAATAAATATCATCATTAGGAAAAAAAGCGTAATTAACCCCGGCCTGCATATCGAAATAACTAATAGAGGTGTTATTAAAAATAACGCTAGTAGGTAAATTGCTATCAAAAAAATGCCCGTCAAATTGATCAGGGAATTTCAAAGAAGAGACATCTATTCTTTTATTGGCATAACCAAGATTAAATCCGGCGCTTAATAAACTGCTATTGCCCAGCATCTGATGATAGGCCAATGAAGCATAAATTTTAGTTGATCTTAATGTACCACTGCCTGCAACATCGCTCAGCATTAAACCTCCAATTCCTATCCATCCATTTTCAATTTTATCTCTAAATATTTGTGCATCTCCAAAAACACTAAAAGTTTTATACGGCGAAGACATGATGTTACTATACTGATTTCTATATTGCGCCCCAAGCCTGTAATCAGCATCCGGAATAAAGCCTGTATTAGCAGGATTGGTGCTTAATGGCGAATTGAAAAATTGAGAAAAATGTA
>CANFGZ010000075.1 GCA_947446585.1 Chitinophagaceae bacterium
AAAAGAATATTATAAGTAGATTTTTTGGGTAAAAATGATTTTTGAAAAATGTAAAGATGCAACTACACTAACTCATTAATAGA
Source organism: Chitinophagaceae bacterium (assembly GCA_947446585.1). Taxonomy (GTDB): domain Bacteria; phylum Bacteroidota; class Bacteroidia; order Chitinophagales; family Chitinophagaceae; genus Ferruginibacter. The sequence continues at coordinate 84 of CANFGZ010000075.1, forward strand.
CAAAGAAAAAGCCATCATTTCTGATGGCTTGTCCATTATGGCTCCCCCTGCCCGACTTGAACGGGCGACCCTCTGATTAACAGTCAGATGCTCTAACCAACTGAGCTAAGGAGGAATCTTCCTAAAACATTTAGGGACGCAAAAATACTGATTTTCAGTTTTTAAACAAATCAATTTTCAAATAATATTATCCAAATTGCGCTTTTTTTTCTTCAAACCCTATAAATACTCCTTCTTCTCGCTCTTCAACCCTATAAATCTTTAAAAAATAACCCTCGCCGGTTACATTTCTTCCATTTTCCAAATTGAATTTATACCGATGCAAAGGACAAACTATGTTTCCAAGAGCATCAATATAGCCAGCTGCCATTTTCCCTCCGGCATGCGGACATTTAGCAGCGCAAGCTTTTAGTTTATTTTCAAGCGCTCCAATGCAAACCAATTTTCCATCAACTTCTAGTTCAGCAAGACTATTCCCTGAATGAAATAACTCATTGCGGCTTTCGGCTATTTTTTTCCAAAACATAATAATTAAAAATTCAAAAGTAAAAAGTAAAAAACATAGACCCTATTTTATCAATTTTTTTTAAATTTTGAATTTTTAATTTCTAATAAAAATACTCCGCCTTATAAGGATATCTTATCTGATACATCTCTCTCACTTTATTCAAAATTGTTTGTCGCAAACCATCTAAATTTCGTCTCTCCGTTGCCGATACAAATACACAATTTCCTTTTGTTTCTTCCTGCCATTTTTCTTTCAACTCTTTCAATATATCCTGCTTCACCTCTTTCTCCAGCCATTCATCAAATGTGACTTCTTCAAAACGATCCATTTTATTGAAAATGGTAATAGTGGGTTTTTCGGCAGAACCTAATTCAGCAAGGGTTTTGTTTACAACCGTCAGTTGCTCTTCGTATTGCGGATGCGAAATATCAACAACATGAAGCAATATGTCTGCTTCTCTCACTTCATCCAACGTGCTTTTAAAGCTTTCCACCAAATGATGTGGCAATTTTCTGATAAACCCAACGGTATCGCTTAACAAAAATGGCGTTTGTTCAAACACTACTTTCCTCGTGGTAGTATCAAGTGTAGCAAATAATTTGTTTTCGGCAAATACTTCACTCTTGCTGAGCACATTCATCAATGTTGATTTACCAACGTTGGTGTAACCTACCAAAGCAACACGTATAAATTCACCACGCTCTTTTCTTTGTGTGAATGATTGTTTATCTATTTCGGTTAACCGTTTACGTAAAAGTGCTATCTTATCTTTAACAATACGTCTATCGGTTTCAATTTCTGTTTCACCCGGACCCCTAGTACCCACACCACCACCTTGTCTTTCTAAGTGCTTCCACATCCCTTTCAAGCGTGGTAATATGTATTGATATTGAGCCAGCTCTACCTGTGTTTTTGCTTGAGCTGTCTTGGCTCTTGACGCAAATATATCGAGAATCAAATCACTGCGATCAATGGCTTTCATGCCAATTGCTTTTTCAATATTGATAATTTGTGCGCCTGATAATTCATCATCAAATATAACCAGCGTTACATTTCCTTTTAGCAGTATAAAATTTTTGATTTCTTCAAGCTTGCCTTTTCCTAAAAATGTTTTGCTGTCGGGATGAGCCATTTTTTGAGTGAAGCGCTTAATCGTTTTTGCGCCGGCGGTTTCTGCCAAAAATTCTAATTCATCCATATACTCGGTTACCTGCTGCTCTGTCTGATCTTTTTGAATAATACCAACCAGAATAGCTACCTCTTCAACTCCAGATATTTTCTTTTTTTCTATCAAAGTTAAAAAAGGTGATTTGCAGATTTGATGATTAAAAAATGATTGGCATTAAAGTTTCACGAACCTTTTAAACAGTAAAACTTCTGATAAATTATTTTGCATACGCATTGGCAATATCAACCCAGGATTTTATCTCGGGACAGTTTTTATATTCATCATCAATCATGATATAATAATTTCTCTTTTTTTCATCAAACCACTTTTCCAGTGCGATTTCTTTTTTATGTTCAAGAGCTCTCTGGGCTACTTTATTATAATCATCTTTCAGATTTTCGCGATGAGGTTCTGTTTTTGTTTTGAGATAAATAATTCGAATACCCTTCTTGCCTCTTTCATCTGCGTACTCCATTGGTTGAGAGTATTCGCCAACATTTAAGTCTTTTAATTTTACAACCAGATCTTTATCCAATTGATCAATCGTTAAAAAAGAACCGTCTCTTCCCTGAATCATGCCTGCTGTAAATTTACTGGCTTCATCATCACTATACCTTGAAACAGCAGTTCCGAAATCTATAGATCCAGTTATTAATTTAGATCTAACCGTATCCATTTTCTGCATTCCCGCTTTTATCTCAATTTGCGTAATCTGGGGTATTTTTAAAATATGCCTCACTACAGCATCATCACCCGAACGGCTTACCAACTGAATGATATGATAACCAAACTTGGTTTTGAATGGATTTGAAATCTGTCCTTCCTTTAACATAAACGCTTTTGACATCCATAAAGGATCAAGGTCTTTTTGATTTCTGTTGATTTCGTACATGCCTCCCCGATCTTTACTTCCCGGATCTTCAGTATAAATAGAAGCCATGGTCGCAAATTCTTTTTTACCCGATTCAATCTGCTTTTTATAATCATTAAGCTGCTCAATGCAATAATCTTCAGCATCTCTGCTTGCTTTTGGGTAAGAAACAATTTGCCCAACCTCTACTTCAGTTTCATAAAAAGGCAGACTATCTTTAGGGATATTATCAAAGTAAGCTTTTACTTCGTTAGGCGTAATTTTAATTCCTTCTACAATTTTATTTCGCATTGATGTAGCCAGTTTTCTGTCTCTGAATCCTTCCTTGAAGTCTTCTTTAAGTTGATACAAAGATTTTCCCGCTACTTTTTCTACTTCTTCTTTTGAACCATATTGATTGATGAAAAACCTGATTTGATTATCAATATCTGCATCTACTTCCTCATCTGTAATGGGTAAAGAATCTTTTTCGGCCTGCAGAACCAGGGCTTTTATTCCCAGTGCCTGTTCAAGACTCATGCAGCGCGCATTCGGAGGAACCTCTATTCCCTGACGTTGCATATCTAGAATAGTATTTTCGATATCGCTTTTCAGGATAATCTTATTACCAACTACTGCTATTATTTTATCGGCTATTACTTTTTTGGGTTGAGCAAATGCAGTTGATATAATGATAAGAGAAAGAAAAAAAAAGAAAATTTTATTTTTAATCATAATAATTGAATCAACAATGACTTTTAAATATCACCAAAATTAAGCCTCAGAAATTTGATAAAAGAAGTTTAAAATCATTTAACAAAAGTTTGAACAAAAAATGTTTGTTGTTTTTTGTTTATTGTTTGTTGTTGATAATTCTCAACTACAATCATTTTTACAACGTTCTCTTCACTTCTACTTCTTCAAATGCTTCCACAATATCACCAATTTTTAAATCGTTGTAATTTCTGATTACCAAACCACATTCCATTCCAGAAGTAACTTCTTTTGCATCATCACGGAATCTTTTCAGACTAGCTAATTCCCCGGTGAAAATTACGATACCATCTCTAACCAGTCTGATTCGATTATTTCTGGCCATTTTTCCATCTAATACCTGACAACCGGCAACGGTAGCTTTATCAAAACGATATGTTTCTCTAATTTCAACGTTAGCCAATATTTTCTCTTCTACAGTAGGTTCCAACATTCCTTCCATAGCGCTTCTGATTTCTTCAATAGCGTTATATATAATTGAGTACAACTTAATTTGAATAGATTCATTTTCTGCAAGTCTTGCTGCCTGAATAGAAGGGCGGACATTAAAACCAATGATGATTGCATCAGATGCATTTGCTAATGTTACATCACTTTCAGTAATCGCACCCACTGCTTTGTGAATTACTTTTATCACGATTTCTTCTGTACTTAATTTTTGTAATGAATCACTCAAGGCTTCAACCGATCCATCCACATCACCTTTAATAATAACATTCAATTCCTTGAAATTACCCAAAGCCAAACGACGGCCAATCTCGTCCAAAGTAATATGTTTCTTAGCGCGCATTCCCTGTTCACGTAAAATTTGTCCACGCTTATAGGCTGTTTCTCTTGCCTCTGCTTCATTTTCAAAAACTTTAAACGTTTCGCCGGCTTGAGGAGCTCCATTCAAGCCAAGTATCAATACTGGTGTAGATGGTGGAGCTACTTCAACACGTTGATTACGCTCATTATACATGGCTTTTACTTTACCGAAATGTTGTCCAGAAACTATCATATCCCCCTGACGAAGGGTTCCGTTTTGTACTAAAATAGTTGCAACATATCCACGTCCTTTATCGAGAGACGCCTCAATAATTGTACCCGACCCTTGTTTATCTGGATTGGCTTTTAATTCAAGAATATCTGTTTCGAGTAAAATCTTTTCCATCAGCAAGTCAATGTTAAGACCTTTCTTGGCACTTATTTCCTGACTCTGAAATTTACCACCCCAGCTCTCTACCAGAATATTCATAGAAGCCAGCTGCTCTTTAATTTTTTCTGGATTAGCACCGTCTTTATCTACTTTATTAATTGCAAAAATCATTGGAACATTTGCTGCCTGTGCATGTGAAATAGCTTCTTTAGTTTGAGGCATTACCGCATCATCGGCCGCAACTACAATTACTGCAATGTCGGTAACTTTTGCACCACGTGCACGCATAGCCGTAAAGGCTTCGTGTCCAGGTGTATCCAAAAATGTTATTGCTCTTCCATCTGCGAGAGTAACCTCATAGGCACCAATATGCTGTGTGATTCCTCCTGCCTCTCCGGCAATAACATTGGTGTTTCTGATATAATCAAGCAATGATGTTTTACCATGATCAACGTGACCCATAATAGTAACAATCGGCGCTCTTGGTTTTAAATCTTCGGGGTTGATTTCTTCTTCTTCCTCCTCTAATTCTGCAGCATCATCAACTCCTATAAACTCTACTTCGAAATTAAATTCACTGGCTACCAATTCAATAACGTCGGCCTCCAGACGCTGATTGATAGAAACCATGATACCCAGGTTCATACATTTACTGATGATATCTGCAAAACTTACATCCATCAAACCTGCTAATTCACTTACAGAAATAAATTCGGTAACCTGAAGTTTGTTGGTGATTTCTCCGCCCTCGCCCATATTCTCTGCCATTTCCTCTCTCTTGGCTTTTCTGTATTTTGCTTTCAGGCTTTTCCCACGTCCGCCTGCACCAGATAACTTTGCTTGTGTTTGCTTAAGTTTCTCCTGAATTTCTTTAGCATCAATAATTTTATCTTCTCTGCGTGGGGGCACACCGCCAGTTGTAGGTCTTTGAAATTTATTTCCGCCGCCGCCTTGTTGATTAGGTTTATTGCCACCACGATTATCCGGAATAGGTCGATTGCCTCTTTGCATTCCTCCACCACCAACTCCACCGCCTTCGGCTGGTTTTTTCTGAATTGGAATACGCTTCCTTTTTTGTTTTTCTTCCTGGGTTTCTTTTTTAGGACGAGTATCACTATCAACAGGTAAATCAATTTTTCCTAGAATCTTTGGTCCTGTTAATTTTTGAGCCTGAATATTTTCAATGATAGGCGGGGCTGATGCAACAGGTTCTTCGGGAACGGGTACCTGAACGTTTTCAATGTTAATTTCTTTGGAAGGCTCTGCTGTTTTTTGAGTAGCTGATTTCTTTTCTGTTTCTTTTTTTTCTTCCTCTTTTGTTGGCCCTTCTTTTTTCTTTGATTTTTTTGGACGGGTAGAAGAATCAATACTGTCAAGATCAATTTTATCCAAAACCTTTAACCCTTCAATTTCAGGAGCATCTATTTTTGTAACTGCAGATTTTTGTACCGGAATTTCGACTTCCTCAACAGGAACAGGAATTACTTCTTCAATAGCAACAGTTTCTGGAGTTACTTCTGCAATAATAGCTGCTTTTATTTTTTCTTCTTTCTTTTTTATTGAAAGGTCTTCCTCATCTCTTTTTTTCTTCTGATCAGCTCCAGCGCCTTTTGGTAAATCAACCTGTTCTGCTTTTTGTTTTGCAGCTTTATCTTGCTGAAATTCTGACTGCAAAATGCGATACATGGCTTCCGTTAATTTGGAAGTCGGTTTTAAATCGTCTGCACTAAAACTCTTAGACACAAGAAATTCAATCAAGGTATTTGTACCTATGTTAAACTCCTTGGCCGCAGCCATCAACCTTGGTGTGTTTACTTCTGACATTCGTTTTTGTTATCGTTGCAATTAAAAAATGCAACAATCTTTTTCTTTAATGGTTACTAATTTGCCGTAAAAAAACGGTTTGTTATTCTCTTTCGAATTCTTCTTTCAGAATTCTTCTAACGTCTGCAATTGTTTCTTTTTCTAAATCAGTTCTGCGCTCTAGTTCTTCTGCTGTAAGATCTAAAACAGAACGAGCCGTATCACAACCCACTCGCTTCAATTCATCTATAATCCATGCTTCAATCTCATCGCTAAATTCTTCTAAGTCAATATCAAATTCATCAACTTCTCCTTCGTTATCACGGAAAACATCTATTTCATATCCTGTTAATTCACAGGCCAGTTTTATATTAACTCCACGACGACCAATGGCCAAAGAAACCTGATCGGGTTTCAAAAATACATTTGCATGTAATTTTTCAGTGTCCATTTCAATACTTGTTATTTTAGCTGGAGTAAGTGAACGCTGTATTAATAATTGTGTATTGGCAGTCCAGTTGATGACATCAATATTTTCATTTTTCAATTCTCTTACAATACCATGAATACGACTTCCTTTCATACCTACACAAGCTCCTACGGGATCAATTCTGTCGTCATAACTTTCTACGGCCACTTTTGCTCTTTCTCCTGGATCTCTTACAATTTTCTTAACTACAATCAACCCATCAAAAATTTCGGGCACTTCAATTTCGAGTAATTTCTCGAGGAAAGAGGCGCTAGTTCTAGACAGAATAATAATTGCCTGACTATTTTTTAATTCTACTTTTTTAACTACTGCACGTATTGTTTCTCCTTTTTTGAAATAATCACTTGGAATTTGTTCGGATTTAGGCAACAGCATTTCATTACCATCTTCATCAAGGATTAACACTTCTTTTTTCCATACCTGATATACTTCACCGCTAACAATGTCGCCTATACGATCTTCATATTTCTTAATCAATACATTTTTCTTGAGATCATTGATTCTTGCTGCTAGCGTTTGTTTGCCTGCAAGAATAGCTCTTCTGCCAAATTCTTTCTGAATATCCACTTCCTCATACAATTCCTCACCCACCTGATAATCGGGTTCTATTAGAATAGCATTTTTGTATTCAATCTCTGTTAAGGTGTTGTAAAGATCATCGTCGTCAACAATAGTTCTTCGTCTGAAGATTTCCAAATCACCTTTCTGATCGTTTACGATAACGTCGAAATTTTCATCGTTGCCGTATTTTTTACGAATCAAGGTTTTAAAAACATCCTCCATTACTTTCATAAGTGTTGGACGATCTATACCTTCTGCTTCTTTGAATTCCTGAAATGAATCTATCAAGTTAATGCTTGCCATAATCCTGTCCGGACTTCCTCGCAAATGCGTCGGACCCTCGCCGGAAGAGGGTTTTTGTGTTAATTAAAATTTTATTAGAACTTTTGTTTGTTTTATTTCTGAAACCGGAATTGCTATTTGATGCAATACTGCTTTTTTTCCTTTGCCTTCAGTGAATTCAATTTCAATTGCGTCTTCGCGTACCTCTTTTAAGTTACCTTCTTTCTTCTGTCCATCTAGGTAAGTAACTTCGATGCTTCTGCCAATGTTTTTTAAATACTGCCGATGCATTTTAAGCGGCTCATCAACACCTGGACTGGAAACTTCCAATGAAAAATCGCCATCGGGATAAAGCCCCATTTCTTCCATCTGCTTATATAGCGCCCTGTTTATTTTAATACATTTCTCAATTCCTAATCCAGCATCTGCATCCAAATAAATCTTAAAATTATTGGTAGGTTTTACTTTTATATCTACCAAAAAGATATCCCCTTCCAGCAAAGATTGAAGTATTGATTTAACGATATCTATATTTTGTTCGATGCTCATATGCTTTAGAAAAGAAGAAGGGAACGATTCCGTTCCCTTCCAATTATTCACTTTTTCCATGGCAAATATACACCGACTCACTATAATTGCCAAAGGTTTTAATTTGATTTCGAAAGATTAACAATAAAAACATACTATTTCAAAAGCTAATTGATTTTTAATTAAATAAAATTATTGATTTATCTGAGTATGAATTGGGGGTTCAAAATATCTATTGAATTTCTACTTAATCTCTTCGTAATCAATATATTCTTTATCTATGTCTTTTTTTGTAACCGTAGATTTAAAGGATGCGGATTGTTCCTGAGCCCGCTGATTTTGCTGCATTTGCTGCTGAAACTCACTCATTTTTTTATTCATTTGTTTGGAAGCATTAAAAATAGGAAGAATAAACTCGAATATGAGTTTATAACCAATATACAAAATGAAAAGCTCGAAAAATAATCTAACCATGAGGCAAAGTTATAAATAGATTTTAGTTTCAACAGCGTTAAAGTTGTAAAGTTTCTAATTTTTCAATTCTCTGATCTGGTAACAATAAATGAGTTTTAAATCCAAGTTTTTGGGCAGATTCAATGTTAACAGGGAGATCGTCGATAAAAAAAGTTTCCTGGGCTGAAATTCCGGCATCTTTCAATACATACTGATAAATCTCAGCTTCGGGCTTGCGCAAGCCAATGAGTTGAGAATAATAAGCTTTTTTAAAATAGTTATCCAATAAAGAAATCCCCAGTTGTTTAAATAGAATTTGATTTATTTTGTTAAGATGAATGGCATTAGTATTGCTAAGTAAATACACATTGTACCGCTGACTTAGCAAAGAAACATGTTTCATACTTTCGGCTCTAAAGTCCATCAGTATTGCGTTCCATGCATTCTGAATTTCGATTTCAGATGCAGCTCCCTGTAATTGAACTTTAATGGAATTCAGAAATTGATCAGGTGATATTTTACCGGTTTCTAAATCATTAAAAATGTTTTTTTCGGTAAGTTTTTTGAAATGAAAGTCATAGTCATCAATTCCAAGACTGGAAAAATACTTTTGTGCATTTTCAGGATTAATATTAATCAAAACTGCCCCCAAATCGAAAAGGATATTTTTAAATGAATACATATTTTAATAAAAATTGGGGCAAATATCTGAATTTAATTACTTTTGCTCTCCATTATTAAAAACTATAAATGTTTTATTAAAAAAATTAAAACATTTCAAATAGATTTCTTGCAAAAGAAAGGGCCTATAGCTCAGTTGGTTAGAGCATCTGACTCATAATCAGAGGGTCCTAGGTTCAAATCCTAGTGGGCCCAC
>CANFGZ010000076.1 GCA_947446585.1 Chitinophagaceae bacterium
AGGCGTTAGCTGTGTGAATGCATTAAGTACAAAGCTTCATGTATCAGTAAACAGAGACGGAAAATCTTTTGAACAGGAATACGCTATGGGGGTTCCACAATATTCTGTTCGTGAAACGGGTGTTTCTGATAAAACAGGAACCCGCGTACAATTTTGGCCCGACGGTTCTATATTCACTACTACCGTTTATAACAAAGAAATTCTTGAAGGCAGATTAAAAGAACTGGCTTACTTAAACAGAAAAATCACTATCATTTTAAATGATTTGCGTGAACTGGAAGATAATGGCCAGACTTACACCAAAACTTTTTATAGTGAGGGTGGCATTGTTGAATTTGTAGAGATGATTGATAAAACAGCTAATAGGGCACCATTAATACCGGTTACTATATATTGCGATGGTCATGATGAAAAAAGCAATGTTGCTGTGGAAGTAGCCATGGTTTATAATGCAAGTTATCAGGAACATATTTTTAGCTACGTAAACAATATCAATACTATAGAAGGAGGAACTCATGTGGCTGGCTTCAGACGTTCTATCACCCGCGTTTTTAAAAGTTATGGTGAAAAACAGGGAATGTTTGAAAAAGCAAAAGTAGCTATTGAAGGAGATGATTTCAGAGAAGGAATTTCCGCAATTATTTCTGTAAAAGTTCCAGAGCCTCAATTTGAAGGACAAACCAAAACGAAATTAGGAAACAGTGAGGTAATGGGTATAGTAGATACTACACTTAGCAGGGTTTTGGAGGCATATCTTGAAGAGAATCCCCGCGATGCAAAAACCATTATACAGAAAGTAATTTTAGCGGCTCAGGCAAGAGCTGCCGCTAAGCGTGCCCGGGATATGGTACAGAGAAAAAGTGTTTTAGTAGGTGGCGGATTACCAGGTAAATTAGCGGATTGCTCAGAAAAAGATCCAGGTAAATGTGAATTGTTTCTTGTCGAAGGAGATTCGGCTGGTGGAACGGCCAAACAAGGCCGCGACAGAAGCTACCAGGCTATTCTTCCGTTAAGAGGCAAGATTCTTAATGTTGAAAAAGCAATGGAACATAAGATATATGATAATGAAGAGATCAGAAATATGTTTACTGCTTTGGGCGTAAAAATTGGTACTACTGAAGATGCCAAAGCTTTGGATATTTCTAAACTAAGATACCACAAGCTTATCATCATGACCGATGCCGATGTGGATGGTAGTCATATTGCTACTTTAATATTGACTTTTATTTTCCGTTACATGAAGGAGCTTGTAGAGCAAGGGTGTGTTTACATTGCTCAGCCACCTTTATATCTGGTAAAGAAAGGAAAGGACCAGGAATATGCCTGGAATGATGAAGAAAGAAAAGGCTGGGTTTCGAAATTGGGTCAGGGTAAAGATGACAGCGTAACTATACAGCGTTATAAAGGTTTGGGTGAAATGAATGCAGAGCAACTTTGGGAAACTACAATGAACCCATTAACCCGAACGTTAAAACAAGTTACAATAGACAGTTTATCTAATGCAGATGGTGTGTTCAGCATGTTGATGGGTGATGAAGTTCCTCCAAGAAGGGAATTTATTGAAAGCCATGCTAAATATGCAAAAATTGATGTTTAGATAAGTGATTTTTAAACAAAACTCACTTACCTGTTTTACTATGTCCACATATTGTGGAGAGATGTTTTAAAGTGTTTTTGGGTAAAATCACATTTTTCGCTACTTTGTACTATAAGCGAAAGCTTAAATCCATATTTACTAACTATAAATTCTATTAAAATGTCAAAAATGCTCACAGCTTATTGCATGAAAACAAAAGAAAAAAATGTTCCTATGCAAGATGCAGTAATAACAAAAACATCACGTGGAGGATATATGGCACAGGGCCACGACGGAAAAGGAAATAAAATGACAACTATGCTTGGCGAAGCAACAGCATTAGAAGCTGTAAAAAATGGAGTTGCCAAAAAATCATGGTAGTCTTTAATAATTAACCTGATTGTTAGCCGTTCTCAATTGAGCGGCTATTTTTTTAAATTTTATTTTTTAAATTGGTACCTTCATTTAATTCAAAAAAAGCAAAATAATACTGATTTAAATTATTTGTGGGGTGCTTATTCTGTTGTAGGGATATACACACGAAATAAAAGTATTTATAAATTCATTTAAGGGCCATGAAATTAATTTTTGTATTCTTTTTTTTATTATTCTTTTCTTTTCATGGCATAGCTCAATATACGCTTAATGGCAATGCTACACAAGACAACTGCCATTGTTATACGTTAACCCAAAATATGGGTGATCAACATGGATCAGTTTGGAACAATAACAAAATTGATTTAAACCAATCTTTCGATTTTACATTTCAGGTTTTTTTAGGATGTACTGATAACAATGGAGCCGATGGCATTGCATTTGTATTACAACCTATTAGTACGAGTGTAGGCACATTAGGTGGTGGCATGGGTTATGATGGTGTAAATCCTGCTGTTGGAATTACTTTGGATACCTATCAAAATACAAACCCCGATAACGATCCTTATTATGACCATATTGCTATTCAGTTAAATGGGAATACGAATCATTTATCTCCTAATACAATAACCCCGTTAACACGTACTTCTTCAATAAGTGACAATGTGGAAGATTGTCAGAATCATACTTTAAGAATCGTTTGGAATTCAGTCACCAAAACAATGTCCATTTATTTCGATGGACAATTTAGAATATCAGCTATTAATGATTTTGTAAACACCGTTTTTGGAGGAAGCAGTCTTGTTTATTGGGGCTTTACCGGTGCAACTGGCGGAGCATGGAATCTTCAGAAATTCTGCACAACACTTGCGCCTTCTTTTCATTTTTTACCAAATCAGAAAAAGTGTGTGAATGAACCAATTACATTTTTTGATTCCACAATTAGTTTTGCAGGTCTGCTTAAACGCTATTGGAATTTTGGTGATGGCAGTCCGATTGATTCCATTAATGTTAATCCTATTCATGTTTATACAGTTGCCGGAGATTACAATGTTACTTTAAAAGTAATTGGATTAGATGGCTGTGAAGAAACCTATCCTATGTTGGTTCACATAGGAAGTAAGCCAATTGCTGGTTTTAGTAATACTCAAAGTTGCGTTGGAAATAACATTCAGTTTACAGATACTTCTCATGTTACAGTGGGCACAATCAACAGCTGGTATTGGTATTTAGATAATGCAGGACTGACATCAACAATTCAAAATCCCTCAAGTATTTATACAACAGCTGGAATAAAAAATATTAAGTTCATAGTAAAAACTGTTGAAGGATGCGAATCTGATACTTTAAGACAGATAATTACCGTTAACAACAGATCTATAATAGATTTTAGTTTTACAGACTCGGTATGTTTGGGTACTCCTACTTTCTTTTATGATCAGTCAACGGTAGGCGGAAGCAGTAGTGCTATTAATTATTGGCAATGGACTTACAGCGACAGTAGTTTCCCTGCTATAATAAGAAATCCTACACATGTATTTACTAATCCTGGTCCTCATATCGTAACGTTATTAACTTCGGGCACAGGATCAAACGTTTGTGCCGGAACTGCTATTACGAAATCTGTTTTTGTTGCAGACAAACCTGTTGCCGGAATGAAGTCAATTATTATTTGCGAAAGGCAACAAGTGCAATTACTGGATTCGTCTTATTCATTAGATGGTCTAGCTATTACCGGATGCTGGTGGGATTTAGGTAATGGTCAGTTTTCAACACAATGCAATCCAAATGTAACATATAGTACACCAGGTCCCAAAGTCATAAAACATATAGTATTTAATTCAAGAGGCTGTAAGTCTGATACTATTACTGTAAATATTTATGTAGCAGATAAACCTATTGTTAATTTTGGATTTAGTAAACCATTATGTCGTGACAGTAGTTTGCAATTCTTTGATTCTTCAAGAGTTCAGACTGGCGTATTGACCCAGTGGAATTGGATATATAATAATTCTACTTTTGGAAATACGCAAAACACTATTGGTTATTTTCCATTTGGAAATACTCAGGTAGGCTTGTCTGTTACCAGTAATCTAGGATGTTTTAGCGATACGGTTTATAAAACATTTCGTCTGATAAAGCAACCTAAAATCAATTATGGTTATAACGATACTTGTAAATATTCTCCTGTACATTTTTCTGCTAACGAATTGCCTGTACTCATTGGTATAGACCAATGGCATTGGAGTTTTGGAGACGGCCAACAAGCCAATACAAATAATACGAGTCATACGTATACAGCAAATGGTCAGTATCCGATTTCAATATATTGTATCTCTGTGGAAGGATGTTCTTCGGATACATTAAGAGATGTAGTTAATATTTATGGAACAGATGCTTTTGCAGGAAATGATACTATTGTTGCCGCGAATCAACCTGTGCTTTTAAATGCAAGTGGAGGCATCAGTTATGAATGGAGTCCTCCTTTTGGATTAAATGCAACTAATGTTGCTAATCCAATTGCTACCGTTACCGCTGATCAGACGTATTACCTTAAAGCCTACACGCCAGGAGGATGTGAAAGTTATGATACCGTTAATATTATTATTTACAAAGGGCCTGATGTCTATATGCCTACAGCATTCACACCAAATGGTGATCACCTGAATGATATACTGACTCCATTCCTGGTGGGTATGAGTAAGTTTAATAATTTTTCTGTTTATAACCGATACGGTCAAAGAGTTTTTAATACCACACAAATGCATAAGGGCTGGGATGGCCGGTTTAAAGGGGGTTATCAACCTTCTGGAACTTATGTTTGGTATATTACTGCACTTGATTTTAAAGGAAATCCTGTATTCAGAAAAGGAACCGTAATTATTATTAGATAATACCGGGGTTGGTATTTTTTACATTTGTAATCATTCTCAATAAGAATTCATAAATATCATCCATTGATTTTATATTTTCTACAATGAGTATTCCATTTTTACCCACTTGTTTCAATCTTGCTTTGTTGGTTCCTGTTTGTAAAAAAAGCAATATCCTGTTAAAGAGTTCACTTTGGAAGTAGGGCGATTCGGGATTTCCCACAAAAAAACATTTCATATTTTCATTCTTAAGGAATAGTTTTTCAAATCCAAGTACAACGGCAATTTTCCTGCACCTAACCGTAGTAAATAAGTCCTCAGCAACTGAAGGAATGGGGCCAAATCTGTCAATAAGCTCATTATGAAATTGCTGAAGATCTTCTTCTTTTTCACAATTATCTAATCTCGAATATAAACTCAATCTTTCTGAAATACTTTCTACATAATTATCCGGAATCAGAATTTCGAGATCTGTATCGAAACTACAATCTCTTACAAAGTCATCCTGCTGACTGATTTCTTCTTTGAATAAATCTTTAAATTGATTTCGCTTCAGTTCACGAATGGCTTCATCTAAAATTTTCTGATACATTTCAAAACCAATTTCTGCAATAAATCCACTTTGTTCGCCTCCAAGCATATTTCCTGCACCTCTAATATCGAGATCTCTCATTGCGATTTGAAACCCACTTCCTAATTCACTGTATTGTTCTAATGTGTTCAATCGTTTACGACTATCAGGTGGTAACGTACTCATGGGAGGAGCCAGCAAATAACAGAATGCTTTTTTATTGCTTCGTCCTACACGGCCACGCAATTGGTGTAAGTCGCTTAATCCAAACTGATGTGCATTGTTTACGATAATGGTATTTACATTGGGAATATCTACGCCACTTTCAACGATGTTTGTACAAACCAGTACATCGTATTTTTTATCCATAAAATCTAGGATGGTATCTTCCAGTTTATCACCTTCCATCTGTCCATGTGCATAAGCAATACTGATATCTGGGCAAAGTCCCTGAATAAAACCTTTCATTTCGGCCAAGCCATTTACTCGATTGTGAATGAAGAATACTTGTCCGCCTCTTTCTGTTTCATAATATATAATATCTCGGATACTGTCTTCATTAAAAACAGCGACTTCTGTTTGAATAGGTTGTCTGTTGGGAGGAGGCGTGTTGATAATACTTAAATCTCTGGCGCCCATTAAACTAAATTGCAAGGTTCTTGGAATAGGAGTAGCCGTTAGTGTTAACGAATCAACTGTAGTTCGAATCTGTTTTAATTTTTCTTTGGCACTCACACCAAATTTTTGTTCTTCATCTATAATCATTACGCCCAAATCCTTAAACTTTACATCTTTGCTTAAGATAGCATGTGTACCTATGATAATGTCAATTTTACCTTCTTCTAATTTTTTAAGTGTTTCCTTTTTTTCTTTTGCTGTTTTAAACCGGTTAATAAAATCCACTGTAACTGGAAAGTCTTTCAATCGGTCTTTAAAAGTTTTGTAATGCTGATAAGCCAGAATTGTTGTAGGCACCAGAATGGCAGCTTGTTTTCCATCACAACAGGATTTAAATGCAGCTCTGATTGCAACTTCTGTTTTACCAAATCCTACATCCCCGCAAACCAGCCGATCCATTGGAGAGTCTTTTTCCATGTCTCGTTTTACATCTTCAGATGCTTTTGCCTGATCTGGAGTATCTTCATAAATGAAGCTTGCTTCAAGTTCAGTTTGCATATAATTATCTGGAGCATGAGCAAATCCCTGTTGACTTTTTCTTTGAGCGTAAAGTTTAATTAAATCTGTGGCAATATCTTTGACCTGATTTTTTGTTTTCTCTTTCAATTTACTCCATACATCACTGCCTAATTTATTCATCTTAGGTATAGAGCCTTCTTTACCACTATATTTACTTATTTTATGAAGCGAAGAAATGTTGACATATAATAAATCGCCATCTTTATATTGAATTCTAACAGCCTCTTGTATACGCCCATTGGCTTCTATTTTCTGCAAACCACTATATACTCCAACGCCATGATCAATATGAGAAACATAATCTCCGGGCTGAAGCTCTCTTAACGTCTTTAAAGTAAGTGCTTTGTTTTTACTGAAAGCTTGTTTTACTTTATACTTATGATAACGCTGAAATACCTGATGGTCGGTGTAACAAATGATTTTGTTATCATCATCAATAAAACCTTCGTGAATAGAAACCGGAATTGGCGTAACTTGAACTTCTGCTTTTAAGTCGGTAAATATGATATGCAGCCTTTCGAGCTGTTTTGGATTTTCAGAAAAAATAAAAATATTGTATTTTTCTTTTTCATAGTCTTGCAAATTCTTAATCAACAAATCAAATTGTCTGTTGAATGCCGGCTGTGGTTTGGTAGAAAATACAATAGTTTCAACAGGACTATTTTGATTTTTAAAAGCAATTTTGTTTCCTGTTTCAATTAAATGATTATGGCTAATTTGTTCCTGCAAAATTTGAGCTCCTGCAAAATCATCAAGGGAGATATTTGATTTATAATTTATTTCGTTTTGTTCTTCATTTGTTTCTACTTTACTGGAATTTAAATTTAACTGATCAAGAAAAATAATCAGATTCTCTTCTTCCTGTTCAATTTTTTCTTTTATATAATTCCAGTCTCGTAGCCATATTACAGTATTTTCAGGCAAAAATTTGATTAATGATACTTTTTCTCCCGATTCAAATTGCGTTTCAACATTAGGAATAATATTAATCTGCAACAGTTTTCTTTCGCTTAATTGTGTTTCAGGATCAAAAATTCTTATGCTGTCTACTTCATTTCCAAATAACTCTAAACGGTAAGGTTTTTCATTTCCGAAAGAATAAATGTCTATGATGCCTCCTCTTATAGCAAACTGTCCGGGTTCGAAAACAAAATCTGTTCTTACAAATCCGTATGAAACAAATTTCTGCAACATTAAATTAACATCCAGTACATCTGCTTGTTTAATGCTGATGATATTATCCGTTAATGTTTTTGATAAAACTACTCTTTCATAAAGGGCTTCAGGATAGGTTATAATAACTTTTTTATTTCCTCCGGCAGCAATTTTGGTAAGCGCTTCTGTTCGAAGCATTACGTGGCTGCTGTTTAACAACTGATAATTCTTTTTATTTTTGAATGAAGATGGAAAATAAAAGAGATCAAGTGCGTCAGTAATATTTTCAAGGGTATTTTGTAAATAAGCGGCTTCCTCTGCATCGCGAACAACAATTAAATGATTGCTTTGAGATAGAATATCCTGTGAAAAAACAGCAGCAAATAAAAATTCAAAAGTACTTCCTTGTAGCCCCTGAAGAAGCAAGTGCTGATGTGTAGACATGGTAATCCTGTTCGCTATCTGAAAACAGCGTGCATCATTTTTGTACACATTCATCAACACATCCAGATTCATTCACCCGAAATTAAAAGGGACACAAAGATAACTGTCAAAGAGAAAATCTTATATTATTTCTACATTTAGTAACTTACTCAAAATAAAAATTATGGCTTTACAACCCTGGAGAAAAGGAATTGTTATTAAAATAGAAAACGAAACGCCCGATACTCGGCGTTTCTGGATTCAAGTACCTGAATTGGAAAGTTTCGATTTTATACCGGGACAGTTTGTTACACTTGATTTACCCATTCACGAAAAGTCGAATAAGAGATGGAGAAGTTATTCAATTGCATCAAGACCTGATGGAACAAATGTCGTTGAATTATTGATTGTATTGAATCCTCAAGGTTTGGGGACACCTTATTTATTTAATGAAATAAATGTGGGCAGCGAACTGACTTTGAGAGGCCCGCAAGGCGTTTTTGTTTTACAGCAGCCATTGGAAAAAGATATTTATCTGATTTGTACAGGAACGGGAATTGCTCCTTTCAGAAGTATGGTGCAACATATTTTTCACCAGCAAATTCCACATCAAAAGATATATCTCATTTACGGATGCAGAAAGAAAAACAATCTCATGTATTTTGAAGAGTTAAATGCACTTCAAAAGGAGATGAAGGATTTTAATTACATTCCCACATTATCAAGAGAAGAATGGGAAGGAAAAACTGGTTATGTACATGATGTTTACTTGAAGCTCATCACAGAGCATGTTCCCGCAAATTTTTATTTATGCGGATGGAGGGAGATGATTGATGATGCTAAAAATAAAATCATTGGGTTGGGATATGACAAAAAAGACATACACATTGAGTTGTATGGCTAGTCATTCAAGCTTACTTTTTCCATCTTTCCAACCTACTCATTCCTCTGGTAAAAATCCATGAAAGAAATTTGGAGTTTCCACTCTCAATCATTTTGTTTTTGCAAAAATCCTGAAAGGCGTATACATCATTTCCTTTATAGGTGAACTCGCCATTTTGATAACAATAACTGCAAAATTTGTGACTCTTTGTTTGATCTGAATTTGTTCCACCTGCGGCAGGATCTTTTTTAAGCGGCATGCCACAACTTTGACAAAATTTTGAATGATTTCCCATTTTGGATATTTACTTTTTAGCACTCAATTCATCAAACCATTGTTTCCATTG
>CANFGZ010000077.1 GCA_947446585.1 Chitinophagaceae bacterium
CAATGGCAATTAAGTACTAATGGAGGCGCATCATTTAGCAATATTGGAACAAATGCCCCTACTTATACACTGTCGGGCATTACACTTGCCGACAATAACAATCAGTATCAAGTTACGGTAACCGGTATTTGCCCAGGATCTGCAACTTCAACAGCATCTGTTCTTACTGTTGGAACGGCCCCAAGTTTTTCAACACAACCTTCTGATGTTACCAATTGCAATGGAACGGTTGCCACATTTACATCAGCTGCAAGCGGATCAGGATTAATTTATCAATGGCAGGTGAGCACAGATGGCGGTGTTACATTTACCAATATCACAAATGCCACCAACCCTATTTATACATTTACTTCAACCAATGCACTTAATGGCAACAAATACAGAGTAATTGTTAGCAGCTCTTCATGCGCTACTCCAACAACTTCAAATGAAGCTTTACTAACAGTAAATGCATTACCTTCAATTACAACTCAACCTTTAAGCAGTACTCTTTGTGCTGGCAGCAACATCACTTTTACTTCTGCTGCATCAGGAACTAACATTAGTTATCAATGGCAATTAAGTACAAATGGTGGCGTTAGCTTTAATGATATTAATGGCGAAACAAATCCAACATTAACGCTTTCAAATATTACTGCATCTCAAAATGGATATCAGTATCATCTTTTGGTAAATGGAGTTTGTACACCATCAGCTACTTCTAATGCTGCAACACTTAACGTTGTAAGCCCGGTATCCGTAACTGCACAACCAGCAAACGTTACAGTTTGTGATGGCTCAACTGCTAGTTTAACTGTTGCAGGTAGCGGAACGGGTGTTATTTATCAATGGCAAGTAAGTACAAATGGTGGTGCAAATTATAATAATGTAACCGGAGCAACAGGCGCGAACTACACATTTACAGCAACTACTGCAAATGCCGGAAATCTTTATCATGCATTACTTTCAAACAGTACATGTCCTGCTCAGGCAACTTCAAATGCTGCAAGCATCATAATAAACCCACTACCAACTGTATCCGCTACTTCTAATGCATCAAATGTTTGCACAGGATCACCAGTTACTTTAACAGGTGCAGGCGCTTCAACGTATAGCTGGGCTCCAGGTGGATTAACCGGACAGAATGTGACGGTTAACCCTACTGTTAATCCTAATACACCTGAACTTCCTAATACAGTTGTTTATACTGTTTCTGGAACAGATAATAACAACTGTACTTCGAGCTTCGATATCAGTGTAATTGCAGACCCACTTCCTGTAGTTACATTAACTGCAAATCCTGCGAATACAAGCTTAATACCTGGCAGAACTGTTACATTAACAGCAACAGTAACACCAAGCACTGGATTTACTTTAGTTTGGAGAAAAGATGGCGTTATTATTCCTAACAATTCAAACAGCCTGGTTGTTGATGTTCAGGGAATCGGATCTTATACTGTTGAAGCAAGAGGAAGCGGTTCATGCAATCGTACTTCAGATGCTATAAACATTAAAGATTCTGCCAGCAATATCGTGTTTATTTACCCTAATCCTAATAACGGTAATTTTATAGTTTCGTTCTACCACACTTTGGTAAATAGCAACTTGATTAACAAAAGCAACCTAACTGTATTTGATAGCAAAGGAGCCAGAGTTTATCAAAAAATATTCGATTTAACTCAAGGTTACAATCTGCTTAATGTCAACTTGAAAAACGCCTCTTCTGGAGTTTATATGGTTGAATTAAAAGATGGTCTCGGAAATCGTATCGCTACTGGAAAAGTTCTGGTTAAACCATAATATAAAAAGGTTATCAATAAAAAACTCTCCTGAAATCAGGAGAGTTTTTTTATACTACCTCTATCTGTTTTACGTTATTATTCAGCAATAAGTTTAATTTAAAAACATGTCGACAACATTTTTAACAGGAATAAAAGCTATCGCATTTGATGCCGATGACACGATGTGGATCAATGAGCCTTATTTTCAGCAGATTGAAAATAAATTTTGCAGCTTACTCGAAGATTACGCTACTCATCATTCAATTTCTCAGGAATTATTTAAAACAGAAATCCAAAATTTAAACTGTTATGGATATGGGGTAAAGGGCTTCACTTTGAGCATGATTGAAGCCGCATTGACCATATCCAATAATACCATTCCAATAGAAGTAATTGATAAAATTATTGGTTTTGGCAAAGACCTTCTTTCCAGGCCGGTGGAATTAATAGATGGAATTGAAGACGTATTAAAACTACTTAAAAATAATTATAAAATTGTAGTTGCAACCAAGGGTGATTTATTAGACCAAGAAACCAAATTAAAAAAATCCGGACTTGAAAATTATTTTCATCATATTGAAGTCATGAGTGATAAAAAAGAATCCGATTATTTAAAACTAATCAGACATCTCGATATCAAACCCAATGAATTCATAATGGTTGGGAATTCTTTAAAATCAGATATACTTCCCGTATTATCACTTGGTGGTCATGCTATACATATCCCCTTTCACACTACATGGGCACATGAAAAAATAGACCATCATATTGTTCATGAAAATTTCAAACAATTTGAAAAGATTTCGGACATTTTAAAGATTTTATAAGTTATATAGATTATCATCTATCACACATTATTATCTTCTTTTTTAATCCACTTATCCCAGGATGCAGGGCCACTTCCTTTAATTGCGAATACCATCAATAAAAACAGAATTGCTATTGACAATACCAATTCTGAATCTCCTGCAAACAATCCCTTTCTGGCATTTACAAATACAATGGCACCAACTAAAATAGGGATTTGAATAATTGCAGCTAGGCGTGTAAATAAACCTATAATTATAAATACTCCGCAAAGAAGATTTAACCAAGGAATTAAAGTCTGCAACCAAAAGTAATCTTGCAATGCTGTAGAATCTGTAAATACTTTTCTGATTAATGATTTATTTCTGATATAATCAATGCCTTTCAAAAACAAACCTAATCCGAGTAAAATTCTAAAAACAACAAACCAAGTAAGTTTATTTTTTCGTTTTAATAAATTGATATTTTCATGAATGACCATAACTAATTATTTTGATTTAAAGTTATAGTATGACATTAGAAACAAAAATGATAATGATCATTTAAAAATCAGAATTGTTATGATCATTCTACAATTACTACTTTCTTGAGCATTGATTTTTCTTTTACAATCGATCCGATTATTTATCTCATTTATTTTATCCTTAAATAATATTACTTTTTTAGCACATTTTATTAATCTATCTTTATCCAGAAAATAACAAATCACCAAAAGATGTTCGCCAAAACTATCGTCTCAATCATTTGTATTTTTTGTATCAGCAGCGTTCATGCACAGTTAAACACCAATGGAGCCAACCTCTATATTAAAACAGGAACTTGCATTAGCATATTAGGAAACTTAAGTAGTAACAGCAATATCACAGGCGGAGGAAAAGTTTTGATGAATGGTCAAAACCAACAACTCCTAGATTGCAGAGGAAACCAGATTAATAATCTAGAAATCAGCAATGTCAATCATATAAAATTAAATTCAGGAATTAAAATAACTAAAAGTCTTTCCTTTTTAAATGGCAAAATTATTACCGATGATAATGATGTAATTTTTTCAGATAGTACTTCAACTTCCGGAGCGGGATATGGGAAATTTATTGAAACTACTGGAACCGGAAGTGTAATTAAAGAAATCACAACTAATACTACAGATTACAAAATCCCAGTTGGAAATAACAATGTCTATCGCCCGGTTTTTATTACAGCAAATGGAATTTATAATAATGCAAGCGTTTCTATTAAATCTGTAGCGAGTTTAAATCCTAACAAACCTGTTTCTATTGCTAATTACCTTACTCATTATTGGAAAGTAAAAAAATCAGGTATCAACGGATTATTATTTATTACAGGACAATACAATGACAGTTCCGACATTACCGGAAACGAAAATACACTTACAGGATATTATTATAATGGAAACGACTGGAGCTCTTCCGGAGGAACTTCAAATGTAAATTCAAATACAATTGGCATACCTGTTAGTTCAGATTCAGGTTCACTTTATGCTATGAACAAATTCATACTTATGGGATCGCGTGCTTTTTTGCAAGGCGCTTATAATTCATCTATCGGATTAATGAGCGACGCACTAAGAACTCCAGTTTTATATCTCCCTTCATCAGACCCCTACAGAACTATTAATTATTCTACAGAATTTTCACATATCAATAACCCAATTAATGAAACCATATCCGGAAATCCATTCATCTCACACGCAAGTGTAAACGATAATATTACAGACTGGGTATTTCTGGAATTAAGAAATACCAACACTTCTCCCGGGAATATTGTTTTAGCTACAAGAAGCGCATTAATTCAAAGAGATGGCGACATTGTAGATATGGATGGGATCAGTCCGGTTATATTTAATAATATACCTAATGGAAATTACGCAGTTACCATTAGACATCGGAACCATCTGCCTATAAGCTTAAACCCTTCAAGCAGCTCCGCTATCTTAAATGAAAGTCAATCAACTGCATTTACAACAAATGTGATTGACCTCAGGACTGCAAATCCAAGTCAACTATTTGGAAGCACAACTGGATATACAACAAGTACACATCCTGTGCTAACAAATGTAAATCTGATGTGGGGAGGAAATGCAAATGGTAATAATAATTGCAGATATTCAGGTGCGGCAAATGACAGAGCCTCAATATTACTCGATTTAGGCAGCAATGAAGTCAATACTATTTTGGGATACTATAAGTCAGATTTGAATTTGAATGGCAATGTAAAATATTCAGGCGCATCAAATGACCGCGCTTTTTTATTAAGCAGTGTTCTTGGAAATTCAGAGTTAACAGTTAGAAACGGACAAATACCATATTGATTATACCATTAATTAAATAAAAATGAAAAGAGTTTTAGCGTTAATTCTCATATTGTTTTCTTTTTGCTTTAAAGGATTCTCCCAATTAGCCGGAGAAATTTTTAGTGGAAGTATTAGATATGGCTCAGCAAGCAATTCGGTGATTATTTCCATTAAGCCATCGCAAAGTTTTTCGGGTCAATTTACTAATATTCAATTCACATTACAAATCCCGGATAATATCTCCCCTCAACCTGTAGCTGATATTCTTTTAAATCCATTAAGCAGTTTCATTTCGACTTCTAATTATACTACATTAACTACAACTGAGAACGGCTTTTATAATTATCTATTTAATGCAACTATTTCGGGAGCTCCATTTACAAATTTTACATCAGGTGTTGCCATAGATGCTCTTGAAATTGAATTTACGGGTGGTCCTTTGGGAACAACTGCTTATTCAAGACTGGCTAATCTGGCTAATGGAGGCTCAACAAATGGACAAATGTCATTTTATGTGGAAGTTAGTGGCAATGACAATACCAATTACACCAATATGTTTTACGGTAACGGTGCTTTGAACGGAGGTTCCTCCTCTACTTATTCTTATGTACCCATCCAGAACACTCTTGTCCCATTAAGTAATATAAAATTCAATGTAAATTATACCAATAATAATGCGTTGCTCAACTGGACAATTGAAAATCCCTCATTTAATATTGATCATTTCGAAGTAGAAAGAAGTATTGATGGTATTCATTTTTTATCAATTGGAACAAACAATGTAAACAACAATAATTCTTATCAGTTCGCAGATTTGTTGCCAAACCAATTAAAATATAATAACCGAATTTTTTATAGAATTAAAGAAGTACATACTAATGGGCAATTCAAAATCAGTGAAACCAAAAGCCTACTCTTAACGAGTAATTTATTGACCAAATTATTCCCCAACCCGGTCCATGATTTTGCTGAACTTGATTATGAGTTAACAAAACCAGGCACGCCAACAATTAAAATAATAGATGCATCTGGGAAATGTGCTAAAGTTTTTTATTTAAAATCTAAGATAGGTCTCAATCAATTTAAAATAAGCTTGCTGGATATTTCTCCCGGGGCATATTATTTAATGGTGATTACTGATGATGAAACTAAAGAATTGAAATTCGTAAAGTATTAATAGATCATTTAGTCTCAATCCCAAAATTTTCTAAATAAAAAATCCTTCGCATTTTCGAAGTGATTTTTGTTGTGCGCTTGGCTGCCATGAGTGCGGAAAATTCGAAAATGTTATGTTCATCAGAATGAGAAGCAGTAAGAGAGCGAAGAAAAAAGTCAGAACTTCATGATCGCTCTCGCTTTCATTATCGTTCTGACTTTTGGTGCCCTTTACTTCCGTGAGTGCGGAAGATTTGAACATTATGACTTTATAAAAATGAGAAACAGAACGAGAGCGAAGAAAAAAGTCAGAACTTCATGATCGCTCTCGCTTTCATTATCGTTCTGACTTTTTGTGCACTTAGCTTCCGTGAGTGAGGAAGAATTATACAATGACTTTAATACAATTATTGAATGTGGAATCAACAACCCTTGAGAAGTTATTCAGGCTTAATGTGAATGATTTTTCCATCACGGAGAACAACTATCACGCTGTTTTTTTGCTTTTTAAATTCAAGCATTTTCCTGTAAGAACTTTCAAGCCCGATTAATATTTTTTGTCTTCTTTCAAATTTACTTTCTGTTTTCATATTGCTCTTTTAATTTTTCAAATAATTCCTCATTGTTTATTGTCAAAGAGGATTCTCTTTGGGATTTTTCAGCGATTAGTATAGGAGGCCCCTCTGAATTGTCAAACACCATTACCTCGTCTGACAAAGGTAAAAATAAATCAAACAAATTTACTATTCCCCTATAATACCTTCTTTCAATAACCATTTCTTCAACATTGTGCCCTCCTTCCAACACCATGGTCTTTACCCTTTCATTTGCCAAATCAACATTTCGCAACCAAAAAAACAACAATACAACATTATATCCCATTGATTGAGCAACTTCTACACGTTCTTTGTGACTTTTTGTGGTTAAAGTGGTTTCGAAGGCGAAATTTTTTCCTTCATTAATTAATTCGCTAATTCTTTTTAGCATGATTCTTCCTGCTTCAAATGATACAGACTCGGGTTGAAATGGAGATAACCCTCTGGCAATTTCATCGGCATTAACAAATTCACGGCAATCGAGTATATCAGGCAGTATTGTGAATGATGCTGTTGTTTTACCTGCCCCGTTACAACCTGCAATTATATAAATAGTCTTTTCTTTCACAAGAACAATTTACAAATAAATAGCCACTTAAATCTAAAAAGCAGCCCAAGTTGAACAAATGCAAAAACAAAATTCATAAAAAAAAGTTGCTGAATTTTGTTTCAGCGGCCAATTGTTATTTATTAAAATAACATCGTGGACTTTAGTTCCTTGAGTGCGGAAGATTTAAGAATCTTTTATTCATCAAAGCGAGAAACAGAATGAGAGCGAAGAAAAAAGTCAGAACTTCATGATCGCTCTCGCTTTCATTATCTTTCTGACTTTCTGTGGACTTTGCTTCCGTGAGTGCGGAAGATTTGAACATTATGACTTTATAAAAATGAGAAACAGAACGAGAACGAAGAAAAAAGTCAGAACTTCATGATCGCTCTCGCTTTCATTATCGTTCTGACTTTTGGTGCCCAGGACTGGATTCGAACCAGCACACCTCGCGGCGCTGCTACCTGAAAGCAGTGCGTCTACCAATTTCGCCACCTGGGCATTTACAGAAATCTTGATTCAAATTTATTTGGATCAAAACTAATTGGCAGGGTTACGAAATTACACCAATTATCTAATTCTTTACGATGTAAAATAGAAAAATGAAAGAGATTTAAAATTCCAAATCTTTGAAGAAATCAATTCCCAAATCCGTTGCTTTTTTAATATTCTTTTCAGGAATCTCGTCTGCATTAGAATGTTTTTCAATAGCAACTGCAACACTTTCTTCTCTCAATAAATGAAGCATGGGATATGGCGACCTATTGGTATAATTTGCAGGATCTTCATTGTTACTGCCGGCAAATATATACCGAGGATGAAAACTCGCAATTTGATAAATCCCATCGTAACCTTCTTTTTCAAACAACTGTTCACTCAAATCAAGCAACTCCAAATATTTTATAAAATCCAAAAAACTGTTTTCAAAAATGATAAGTAAAGTTTCTATTTTATTGTTTTCATCAAGAAATAAAGCAGACCTCATCAATTGCTCCAATGCCAATTTTAAATTGGCCTCTTTACAAACTACATAATGAATACCTCCCTCTTTAAATGGCTTTGCAGCAAAAGGACAAAAATTCAAACCCATAACAATTTTTTCAATCCAATTTTTTGTTCTGGATATCACCAACCCTTCTGAATGTTCCATACTCATTAAGTTATTTTGAAATGATGAGGATATAAAGATCTTCTACTTTTTTTCTTGCCCAAGGTGTCTTTCTGAGAAAAGTTAAGCTTGACTTGACACTTGGATTTGATTTGAAACAATTGATATTTATTCGGTAACTCAATTCTTCCCAACCATAATAATCTACCAGAAAAGAAACCACCATTTCCAATGTTATACCATGTAAAGGATCCTTAGATTGATGTGTCATAAATTATTTCGTTAGTAAAAATAGAATAATAAAATCCAATTTACTCTTCATTAATTATCTAACTTAACGTTGACACATCTGATGTATGTTTCTAAAACTATATTTGTGTTATTTTTTTTAATTAAACCCTTAAATAGCCTTAAAAAAATAGAAAATCCAGCCCTTTATCCTTTGATTTTACAAATCTGACAAAACAGATCTTCAAAAATTTAGTATTACAAAATTTTAAAATTATATTTGGCTTCTAATTTTAAATCCATCCCTCTCAAAATCCATCGCCGTAAGGAATTAATTACCACTGTTAGCGCATTTTAAGGATTTTACCCATTCTTAGAAAGCCAATCCAAGAAATTTTCGCATCCATTTAAATTTGGCCAGAATTCTATTGCATAATTTATACAAGTAAAAATGAAAATTACTTTCAGCTTTTTGAGATTGATCTATCTAACAATCTTCATGGGATTATTAACTTTAAGTGTTAGGGCTCAACCCCCAGCACAACTTCCATGCTATCCTTCTGTAATTAATGCAGTCTCAAACCCTCTCACCATTTGTAATGGCACATCAACCGATCTTTCCATAATTAGTGGAGACCTGGGCGGTGCCACTAATTGGTATTGGTATGCTACTCAATGCGGCGGAATACCCATTGATAGTGGATTGTCAATTACTGTAACCCCAACTTTTTCTACCACTTATTTTGTTCGTGGTGAAGGCGGTTGTACTGTACCAGGAATATGCAGCCAAATTGTTGTTACTGTGGATAATTGTAACCCTCCTCCTTGTAATTTACCCAATGTTCCTGAAATATCTTTTGCTACGATTTGTAACGGCA
>CANFGZ010000078.1 GCA_947446585.1 Chitinophagaceae bacterium
AATTTGGGTGCCTAAACAAAAAGGGGATAACAGGGCGCCAAAAGATATTGCAGAAGAGGAAAGAGATTATTATCTAGAAAGAAGATACCCGGCTTTCGGAAACCTGGTTCCGCGTGATGTGGCATCCAGAGCCGCTAAAGAAAGATGTGATGAAGGTTATGGAGTAGGTACAACGAAAATGGCAGTTTATCTTGATTATAAAGATGCCATCATGCGTTACGGAAAGATAGAAGCAGGTAAACATGGTTTGGATAATGCAGATGACAAAACTATTTTTGACTTGGGTAAAAAAGTAGTAGAAGAAAAATATGGTAATCTCTTCGAAATGTATGCAAAGATTACCGGAGAAAATCCTTACGAAACTCCCATGCGAATTTATCCTGCAGTACACTATACTATGGGCGGTTTATGGGTTGATTATGAATTACAAACTACCGTTTCCGGATTATATGCACTTGGTGAAGCCAACTTCAGTGATCATGGAGCTAACAGACTTGGCGCCTCAGCTTTGATGCAAGGACTTGCAGATGGTTATTTTGTTATTCCTTACACGTTAGGTAATTATCTTGCTGATGAAATTCGTACAGATTCAATTTCTACAGATCATCCTGCTTTTTTAGAAGCTGAAAATGAAGTTAACAACAGATTGAATCGTTTGATGAATATTAAAGGCAAACAAACTGTTGAAAGTTTTCATAAGAGACTTGGAAAAATCATGTGGGATAAATGCGGTATGGCCAGAAGTGAAAGTGGATTAAAAGAAGCCATTGATCAAATTCAGCAATTGAAAAAAGAGTTCTGGAGCGATGTGAAAATACCAGGTGCTATTGATGAATTTAATACTGAGCTGGATAAAGCTGGAAGAGTAGCTGATTTTATTGAATTGGGAGAGTTGATGTGTAAAGATGCACTAGACAGAAATGAAAGTTGTGGAGGTCATTTCAGAGAAGAAAGCCAAACAGAAGATGGAGAAGCAAAAAGAGATGATGTTAATTACAGTTATGTTGCTGCCTGGGAATTAAAAGGTGACAGTAACTGGGAGCTTCATAAAGAACAGTTGACTTTTGACATTGTAAAACCCAGTCAAAGAAGCTATAAGTAAACAATAAAAACAATCCTTTACAAGCACTTAGATTAAAATATATTTTAACTATGGAACATTATCACATGAATCTGACCCTAAAAGTTTGGCGTCAGAAAAACAATAAGGCCAAAGGCAGTCTGGAAACTTATCAGGTTAAAAACATTTCTTCTGAGATGAGTTTTTTGGAAATGTTTGACGTCCTTAATGAACAATTGATTATTGAAGGAAAGGAGCCAATTGCATTTGATCATGATTGCAGAGAAGGTATTTGCGGTATGTGCAGTATGTATATTAACGGTCAGGCTCATGGACCTTGGCAAAATAATACTACCTGTCAACTTCATATGCGTGCATTTAAAGACGGCGATACCATTGTTGTAGAACCTTGGCGCAGCTCAGCTTTTCCTGTATTAAAAGACTTAGTTGTTGATCGTTCTTCATTTGATAGAATTATTCAGGCAGGAGGATATATTAGTGTAAATACCGGAAATGCAGTAGATGCAAATGCAATACCCATTGATAAAAAAGATGCAGATCATGCTTTCATGGCCGCAGCCTGTATTGGATGTGGCGCTTGTGTAGCTACATGCAAAAACGGCAGCGCAATGTTATTTGTTGGTGCCAAAGTTTCCCAGCTTTCATTACTACCACAAGGCGAACCCGAAAGAGAATCCAGAGTGCTAAACATGGTTGCACAAATGGATAAAGAAGGATTTGGTAATTGTACCAATACTTATGCTTGTGAAGCAGAATGCCCTAAAGGAATCTCTGTAGCGAACATTGCAAGACTGAATAGCGAGTTTTTAATTGCCGGGCTTTCTAACGAAGAAAATTAAAATTACCTTTTAATAACTAACCGAACCTTCTCAATTGGGAAGGTTTTTTTATATCCTTTTTAAAAAATCAACTTCTGTAATAATTGCTAAATTTATGATCACGATATTTGTAAAGATTTGAGGTCATTAATAATATATCTGTTCATACTTTCCTTTTTGTCGGGGGGTAATCTTTTTGCACAAATTCAACCAAAGTCATTTTCCAATATCAGAAGTAAAAATATTTCTGCTAAAAAAAATGTTCAGGTTTTTGATGCGTGTAGTGTTGTGCCCAATACATTCTCCATTGAAAATGTATCTGCTGATTTTTATCAATTAGATGAAATAAATGCAAGCATTACCTGGAAAAAAAATCCTCAAAATGACAGTGTAAAAATTTCTTACAGAGTGTTTCCTTTTAAAATTAATGCTCAATACTATCATTTGCATTATGATAGTATCAGAAATAATTTTCTGGCCAACAATCCGGTGAAAATCAAAAATAAAAATTCAGAACAGTTTAATCCTTTTAATGATCTCAAAGGATTGCAGTCTGGAGGTAGTATTGGTCGCGCTATTTCATTTGGCAATAATCAGGATGCCGTGGTGAATTCATCATTAAATCTTCAGCTCAGCGGATTTATAGGGGATAGCCTGGAATTAACTGCCGCTATAACGGATAATAGTTTGCCCATTCAACCAGACGGTAATACCAAAGACCTACGGGATTTTGATCGGGTTTTTCTTCAGATTAGAAAAAAAACATGGCAGGTAAGCTTTGGTGATATTGATCTTAATCAAACTGAAAATTATTTTCTTAAATTCAATAAACGGATACAAGGTGTTTCCTTTAGCTCTGAAAATAAATTCCGTGCTAATCAATCTGATTATTTCTTATTTAGCGGAGCCCTCGCAAAAGGAAAATTCAACACCAATGTAATTAATCCTATTGAAGGAAATCAAGGGCCTTACCGACTTCAAGGCGCTAATAATGAACTCTATTTTGTTGTGCTTGCCGGAACAGAAAAGGTTTTTATAGATGGAGTTTTGTTGCAAAGGGGAGAAGATCAGGATTATACGATCAATTATAATACAGCAGAATTAACTTTTACACCGAAGCAATTAATTACCAAAGAAAAAAGAATTCAAATTGATTTTGAATATGCTGATCGCAATTATCTGAATACGCAACTGTTTGCTACTAATAAATTGAAAGTAAATAAAAAATTAGAAATCAATATTTCCGCTTACTCAAATATGGACTCGAAGAATTCTGTAATTGATCAGCCACTAAGTAACAAACAAAAAGTATTCTTATCAACTATTGGAGACAGCATTCAGAATGCTTATATACCCAACGCTTCGAGAGATAGCTTTTCGATTGGTAAATTCTTATACAAAAAAATCGATACGGTTTACAATACGAATATTCATGATTCAATTTTTGTTTTTTCC
Organism: Chitinophagaceae bacterium; assembly: GCA_947446585.1. Taxonomy (GTDB): domain Bacteria; phylum Bacteroidota; class Bacteroidia; order Chitinophagales; family Chitinophagaceae; genus Ferruginibacter. Next base: position 3,355 of record CANFGZ010000078.1, read on the forward strand.
AATAACCCAAATGATACTCTTTATACGGTATCCTATTCTTATCTGGGGCCAGGAAAAGGGAATTACCGCCAATTACAAAATGCCAATAATGGCAAAGTATTTGAATGGGTTTCTCCTTTATCAGGAAATGTTAAACAAGGAGATTACGAACCACTTATTTATTTGGTTACTCCCAAGCAGCAACAAATTTTTTCGCTGGGAATAAATTATACTTTTTCCAAAAATGCACTATTAAAAGCAGAAGTAGCAATGAGCAATTACGATGTCAATCTTTTTTCAACTGTAGACAAACAAAATAATCAGGGATTTGCCGGTAAAATTTCGTTTACTGACAAAACAAATAATTTCCAATTCCTTAAGGCTAAACATAGTCTTGAAGCGGCTGCCGGACTAGAAGTAGTACAACAACAATTCAAACCTATAGAAAGATTAAGAGATGTGGAATTTCTCAGAGACTGGAGCCTTCCTTATGACACGAAGCCTGCTGATGAAGAAATTTCCAATATCATGATTGGACTAAATGGCAAATCTACTAATCAACTCAGATATGAATTAATGAACTATAATCGATCAGATCATTATCAGGGAACAAAGCAGTTGTTGAAACAAAATTTAATTTATAAACAATGGAAGACATCGGCAATAATTAGTTTGGTAACATTTAATAACAATAATCAGAGGGGTAGTTTTTTACGACCAAGCGCAGATTTGAAAAAAGATTTTAAGAAAATAAAAAACATACAAATAGGCAGTAGTTTTTCCGGAGAATACAACACTATTCATGATAATATAACAGATACCCTTAGCCTAAATAGTTTTGCTTTTAACCGGTATGAAATTTATATAAAATCTGATCAAGCGAAATTGAATAAATGGAGCTTTAATTATTTTTCCAGAATCGATTTTCTTCCTTCTAAAAAAGAGTTATTAAAAACAGACAGAAGTGACAATTATGCAGTATCTGCAGAATTAATGAAAAATGAATACAGGCAGCTTCGATTCACTTCATCGTACAGGTCATTAATTGTGGAAAATAATGTATTAACTAATCAGAAATCAGATAAAACCATTTTAGGCCGAGCTGAATATACTTTCAGAGAATTTAAAGATTTCATTACTGGCGGTTTATTTTATGAAGCAGGTGGGGGACAGGAGCAAAAAAGAGAATATTCTTATCTAGCAGTTCCTGTTGGTCAGGGAAATTATACTTGGATTGATTATAATGGCAATGGAATTGAAGAACTTAATGAGTTTGAATTGGCGGTATTTCAGGATCAAAAAAAATACATCAGAATATATACTCCAACCAATCTATTTGTAAAAACCAACTCGCTTCAGTTTAATTACAATCTGGATATTAGCCCCCGACAAATTATTAAAAAAGAATCCGGATTGATTAAAAAAATAATTTCCCGTTCTACAGCCAACTCAACCTTGCAAATAAATAAAAAAAATATCGCTGATGGACAATTTTTGTTTGATCCTTTTTCAAAACAATTGTCAGATACCAGCATGATTGTGTTTAATGCTTTCTTAGCTAATTCATTTTATTACAATAGAACCGGTTCGAAATGGGGCTTCGATATTACACAAAGTAAATCAACCAATAAATCCTTGCTTACCTATGGTGTGGAGAGCCGTTTATTAAAGAATAATACGGCAAGAATGAGGTTTAATTTAAACAGAAGTTTGGTAGCGAATATGGTTTACAGAAATATAAAAAATGAGCTGGCCACTACAGGATATAAATTTGAAAATAAAAATTTTAAAATATTTCAGCATTCTATAGAGCCTAATATTTCTTACTTATATAAGTCGACTTTCAGAATCGCTTTAAGTTATGTGTATTCTCAGAAGGCAAACCAGATTGATTCAATGGAGCGTTCAGATGCTCATTCAATAATTGCAGAATTGAAATACAATACAATTTCAAATAGTAGTTTGAATGTAAAGTTCACGTATAATCAATTGGCATTAAAGGCTTATGAAGGTGCCGCAAATTCTAGTGTAGGATATATGCTTTTGGATGGATTACTTCCCGGAAAAAACTATTTATGGAATATTGATTTCACTAAAAGAGTTGCAGGAAATATAGAAATTAATATACAATACGAGGGCCGAAAATCGGGCACTGCTCAAATAGTAAATATTGGAAGGGCTTCGGTTAGAGCTATATTTTAAAAAACGTATTAACCGAAAATTCCGCCTTTTTTAAGTGGTCTTGTTCCTTCTCCAACTTTAAAGCCATTATTATAAACCTCTATTTTATAATTTCCTATTTTAAAAACTTCCATTGATTTCCAATCGAAACTTACAGTCTGGCGCTTATTTTGAGTATAATTTACTTCCATTTTTTGAGTATAATCAATTGCATTTCCATCTCTGCTACTGAATTTTCCTGAGCCTAATTGATCGGAAGTAATTACTTTTCCTGTTGGGTCGGTAATTACAATGTATAATATTTTGGCACCTGATGTAGTAATCATATTTTCATCTAAATCAAAAGAGATTTTTAATTTATCTACTTTTTTGGCATTCGTAGTTTCTTTGATTTTTCCATTGCCTTTTTCACTTAATCCTATAATATTAAAATTAGAGGCGTGTAAAGTAGATCCAATATCTATAGTGTTCTCTTTGTTTTTTAATAATTCAACTGAAGAATCGTAATCCTTTTTTATATTATCTCTTTCCTTGGTTACGATTTCGTTTGCTTTTGTCAATTCTGTTTTTTGATTTTCCAATAAAGCGATTTGAGATTTATATCCTTCTATATCAGAATTCAGAGATTCGATGAGCTTTTTTGCTTCTTTTAATTCTGATTGGCTGGCATTCACTTTAGACAGAAGGGAATGGATACGGTTTTTTTTGTCTTCAATCTCTTTGTCTTTAAGTGAAATTGCACTGTCTTTTTTGGTGTTAGACGTTTTGATGACATCATATCTCATGGTGGCGTCATCTAGTGCTTTTTGCAACTGGTCATGTTCGGAAGCAGCTGTGGCCAGCTGATTGTCTTTTTGAGCAACTAGCTCACGGGTGTTATTCTTGTCCCAAATAATATATCCCCAGGTACATAGCAAGGATATAATTAAAATGGCTGCAAGAATGTCTTTAGTCTTGTTTTTTTTGTTTTTAACGTTTTCTGAATCAAGGGTTAGCTTAACGTTTTCAGGATTGGTAGTCGAGTTCATGTTGTAAAATTGGTTCTTTTGTTTTTAAACTTTAGTGTGAAAGTCTTTCGATGGGATATAACATTTAGGATATTAATTATATAGCGAAAATTGTGCCATATAATCGTTTTTGATTAGTAAATTGCGTAATAAACCTAAGTTTTGATGATATTTAGTCGAATAGTTATTAAATGAGTGTGGATAAAATCATAAATGCCTGGAAAAAAAAGGATTTCAAGCCAATTTATCTTCTCGAAGGTGAAGAGGCTTATTTTATTGACCAGATTATGCATTTTGCCGAAAATGAAATTCTGACCGAAGCAGAGACTTCATTTAATAAGACTGTTTTTTATGGAAAAGACGCTGAATGGACAAATGTAATAAACACCTGCAAGCGCTACCCAATGTTTGCCGATAAGCAAGTTGTTTTACTTAAGGAAGCTCAGCACATGAATTCATTTGAGAAACTTGAACCTTATATTGAATCTCCTTTGGCTTCTACAATATTTATAATCGGCTACAAAGGAAAAACCGTTGATAAGCGAACTAAGATTTATAAGGCTATTTCTAAAAACGGGGAAATATTTTCATCTTCAAAAATTCAGGATTACAAAATTCAAGAATGGATATCCAATTTTGTACATTCCAAAGGCTTTACAATTTCTCCTAAATCTTTAAGTCTTTTACAGGAGCATGTGGGGAATGATCTTAGTCGCATCGCTTCAGAAATAGAAAAATTATCGATTAATCTTAATAATAAAAAATCAATTGATGAAAATGATATCGAAAAATATATTGGCATCAGTAAAGAATATAACATTTTTGAACTTCAGGCGGCGATTGTAAACAAAAATCTTCCTGCTGCCGTTAAAATAATAAACTATTTCGAACAGAATCCCAAAGCCGTTCCCATTCAACTGGCCTTACCGGCTTTATATGCTTTCTTCAGCAAAGTATATGCAGCTTTTGGAATGAGTGTCAGAAACGAATGGAGCATGAAGCCGTTTTTTTATAATAATCCTATTGCAGTTAAACAAGCCAATGTGATGATTGAAAATTATGGATTCAGCGGTGTGGAACGCCTGATTTTATTATTAAATCATTATAATCTTAAAGGAGTAGGTGTAGGAAATTCAGGTGCTGATGACGCTTCATTGATGAAAGAAATGGTTGCGAAAATGATTATTGGATAAAGGGCCTGTTTTTTCAGCGAAAGAAATTTTGAAAAAATATTAAAGTGCCATAGCCATAATTTTATCAATATTTAATTGATCTTTTAAGGCCTCAATTCCATTAAATTTCATTTCATTTCTCATTTTTGCTTTCACCATTACCGTCAATTCTTTTCCATAAATCAATTCATCGAAATCAAAAATATTTACTTCAATAACACGTTGGGTTTGATTGAAAGTGGGCCTTATTCCAATGTTCATCATTCCCTTTAAAGGTTTCTTAGAAGGATGAATACTCACATCTACGGCATAAACTCCATTTCCTGGGATTATTTTTTGGGCATCGTCCGGATTTATATTGGCTGTTGGAAAACCAATGGTTCTTCCCAATTGGTTTCCTTGAATAACTTCGCCTGAAAAAAAATAGGTATAGCCCAGTAATTCATTTGCGGTGGCAATATCTCCTTCTAATAATTTGTTTCTGATTTTTGTACTGCTGATAGTAATATCTTGTAACAATTGTTCCGGAATTTCTTTTACGCTGAAATTAAAAATGGCGGACATCTTTTCAAGTAATTCAAAATTTCCCATACGATTATGTCCAAACTTATGATCATATCCAATGATAATAGTATGTGGATGAAAGCAGTTGACCAAAAAATCACTGATATAAGAAGCCGCAGTCAATTCTGCGAATGTTTGAGTAAAAGGAACAATTACCAGATTTTCTACACCTGCTTCTGACAGTAATTTTATTTTCTCATTGAGTGTGTTTAAAATAAAAATCTGATGGGTAGGATTGCCAACTATTTGCCGGGGATGAGGATAAAAAGTAATCACAACCGAACTGCCGTTAATGTTGGATGCTTCTAGTTTTAACTGTTCGATGATTTGGCGATGGCCGTTATGCACTCCATCGAATGTACCAATGGTAATAACCGCATTTGAGAAAACGGGCAAATCAATTATATCGTGATAAACATTCATTATGAACAATGGTGCAAAACTAAATGATAAATAATAAATGGTAATATCGGTTTTCAAATTTAGTTTTGTCCAATAATTATCAAAATGAGCCTTTATAATAAAAGAGGAGTTTCTGCACATAAAGAAGAGGTATTGGCGGCAACAGAAAATCTGAGCAAAGGACTATTTCCTAATGCTTTCTGTAAAGTATATCCGGATTACCTCGGATCGAATGATCAATTTGTAAATGTAATGCATGCCGATGGAGCCGGAACGAAGAGTATCCTGGCTTATCTTTATTGGAAACAAACGGGCGATATTAAGGTTTGGGAAGGTATTGCACAGGATGCGATAGTAATGAACCTGGATGATTTGCTCTGTGTGGGAATTTTTGATCATATCGTTTTCAATTCCACTATCGACAGAAATAAAAATATCATAAACGGTGAAGTGCTTGATCATATCATAAATGGATCTCAACAATTTTTTGATTTGCTTAAATCCTACGGTGTAAATATTCATTATCTCGGCGGAGAAACTGCTGATGTTGGCGATGTAGTAAGAACAGTTGCGGTTAATGGAACGATGACTTGCAGATGGCCTAAAGATCGCATTATTACCAATGAAAAAATTGTTCCCGGTGATGTTATTGTTGGACTTGCCAGTTATGGTAAAGCCAGTTATGAAAGTTTTTATAACAGTGGCATTGGCAGCAATG
>CANFGZ010000079.1 GCA_947446585.1 Chitinophagaceae bacterium
AGTTCATAACTAATACAGCCTGTACCTCCAAAAAGATCCAGCGATCTGATTTCTGAAATGTCTAAATTATTTTGAATGATATTAAACAGACCTTCTTTTGCAATATCGGTTGTAGGCCTTGTATGTGGCATTTGTGTGGGAGGAGTAATTCGTCTGCCTCCATGAATACCGCTTATAATTCGCATAATGCCAATTCCGTTAAGTGACTGAAAAAATGAGAAGGAAGATTGCTAATTTCTTCCCTTACTGCAATATTTTCAGCAATTGAAATAAAGTTGATGTTCAGAAAATAATTATACAAATGCTGATAAAGATTTGAATCTTCTATAATCATTCCGCAAATATTAAGCTTGATTTCAGATGGCTTAATTTCATGCTGCTTACAGGTATTCAACAAATGATAGGTTACATCTTCGGGGCTATTATATTTGAATTGCTGAACAAAATACAATTGACCGTTTATATACAGCAACACTTTAATGGCATCATAAAAAACTATACAATTCAACACCGTTCCTTCAGCTTCTTTTCTCAACTGAATACTTGTTGAATGCATTACAGTATGATTAGAAATATGCTGATTAACGATGTTCTCAATTGGGGCAGGAACTCTGTAAATGTTTTTTGTTCCCATTTTTTCTATGACATCAAATTTTGTCACCACATTTTCGTCTTCTCCAAATAGAAGGGATAACATCTGCGCATTAAGTTCTTCATTGAAATATTTATCGGGAACGAGTAATGACTCTTTATAATTATAGAATAATTTCACAGAAGTAGCCCATGCATTTTTAAATTCTTCTGATTGTAAAATAAATCGGATTCTATCAGATGGGTCTTCATTTGCTTCAAATACATAAACCGATAATCCGGATATTTCCATAGAAAGTGAATTAATCCACATCAAGGAGATTCCGAAATTCCCAATCTCCATTACTAATTGGATAGGGGAATTTTCAACTGAGTTTAATGGTATATTACATCCTGTTTTCAAAAAAATAATTTGTGGCGGCAAATTAAGAATAAATTTGCTCATATTATGGAAAGTCATGTATCAAATAATGATCTCAGGGTTAAAGTAAACAATAAACAAATACTTTCTATTGCCATTCCTATTACATTAGCCATCATTATTCCCCAGCTTAATTTACTGGTAAACAGCATTTTTTTGGGGCATTTGAGTAATGAAGCACTAGGAAATGCAGGAATAACGGGCATTTTCTATTTAATTTTTGCAGTTGCCGGTCATGGGCTAAATAGTTCGATGCAGTCGGTTTTTTCGGGATATGCCGGTTCTGGAAAACCAGAAGCGTTTAAAACTGTACTTTCTCAGGGTATTAGAATCAGCCTGCAACTTTCGGTATTTTTTATTTTGTTTACCTGGTTTGTTGCTCCTCATATTCTTAAAAGTGTTTCTAGTTCTCAGGCCTATCCGATGGAGATGAGCTTTTTGAAAATCCGGATTTTAGGCCTCCCCTTCCTTTTTCTTTTCCAGATGGGTAACTCCTTTTTAATTTCAAGTTTGAACAGCCGATTTCTGATGATCGGATTTATTTGTGAGGCTTTGGTAAATATTATTTTGGATTATCTTTTCATATTTGGAAAATTGGGCTTTCCTAAGCTAGGATTTAATGGAGCGGCAGTAGCTTCCGTCGTTTCAGAATGTGTAGGGATGATTGTTGTGTTTTGGGTAATCTATGGCACAGGCCTGAAAAAGAAATTTAAACTACTCAGCTCATTTTCTTTCGACAAAGAAATAAATAAAAAAATACTTACTGTTGCGGTACCCCTTATTTTTCAATTTATCATCAGCATAACGACTTGGCTTGTTTTTTTTCTATTGATAGAATCAAAAGGAACTATGGCAAAAGCCATCAGCAATACCATGAGAAATGTATTTGGTTTGGCAGGGGTATTTATCTGGGCATTTGCGGGTACGAGCAATACAATGGTGTCAAATCTGATTGGTCAGGGCCGAAATGAAATGGTTATTCCCGTTGTAAAAAAAATATCGTTGTGGAGTTTAGGCCTTTGCTTTTTAATGATTATGTTTCTCAATATTTTTCCTGTAGCTTTCTTCAATCTCTTTGGTCAAAATGAGTCTTTTCTTAAAGAAGGTATTCCTGTAATCAGAGTTGTTTCGCTGGGAATGATATTTATGAGCGTTTCCAATATCTGGCTCAATGCTGTAACCGGTACCGGAAATACAAAAGTCAATTTATTAATTGAAATTATTTCGATTTTAATTTATCTGATCTATACTTTCTATTTTATGAAATTTCATTACATTTCATTATCAGTGGCATGGAGCAACGAGTTTTTATACTGGAATTCGATTTTAATTATGGCCTTTCTGTATATGAGATCAGGGAAATGGAAAAAAACAATTTCACAAAAAGTTTCAGATTAATCATTGATTTATAATTTTGAATTTTACTTTTGAATCATGGCAATTATTATCAGACAATGGAAAATAGATGATGCTAATAATTTGGTGAAATATGCCAATAACATCAAGATCTGGAATAATCTTAGAAATTATTTTCCTTATCCATACACAATGGAACATGCCAATTCATGGATTGATAATTCTTTTTTAGCTTCTCCTTTAATAAATTTCGCAATTGATCTCGATGGTGAAGCTATTGGTGGCATCGGACTAATTTTCAATACTGATGTTTATGTTTTATCTGCTGAGATCGGCTATTGGATTGGTGAAGAATTCTGGGGAAAAGGAATAACTACTGAAGCCATTCGTCAAATGGTAGAATACAGTTTTTATTATTTTGATATTGTTCGCATTTATGCAGAGGTTTTCGAAAATAATAAAGCATCAATGCGGGCATTAGAAAAAAACGGATTTTATCTCGAAGGCGTAAGAAGAAAATCTGTTTTTAAAAATAATACCATCATGGACGATTACATTTGGGTAAAACTGAGGCCCTAATTTTTATTTTCATGTGCTGATTAATTACCCCAATCCCCTATTCTGTTAAATAATTAAAAAAACAACAAATTATTTCTTCAATTGAATTGTAGCTTGTACTTTTGATCTACTAAATTTTTCGTAGATAGGAACTCAAAACTAAAATTAATGAATTTAAGAAAAAATGTAGCCACCAGTGAATCGGGTTTTATATTCAACCCCTCTACCGGCGATTCATTTTCTGCCAATCCTCTTGCCGCAGAAATATTAATCCAGCTTAAACAAGGAATATCCCATTCGGAAATCAAAAAAACAATACTGAATAAATATGAGGTCGATTTTAGTCAGCTTGAAAGAGACTGGGATGATTTTTTATTACAATTGAGAGATGCCAATTTATTAGATACCTAACCATCAATTTCCCTATTTTATGTCAGATGAATTAAAAAAATTGGTAGTCGCCGTTACCGGTTTAAACGCTATTGATAGTCCTGGTCCGGGTGTAGCTGTAATCAGAGCTTTACGAGATGGATTTTCACAAAATATCAGAATCATTGGTCTTTCTTATGAAACGCTTGAGCCTGGAATATACTTACATGATATAGTAGACAAAACCTATCAAATCCCCTATCCTGCTGCCGGAGCGGAAGCTTTAATTTCAAGATTAAAATACATTCACGAAAAAGAAAACATTGCTGTTATCATTCCCAATTTTGATGCGGAGTTGTATAATTTCATAAAGCTGGCTCCTACTTTACGTTCTATAGGTATTGAAACATTTCTTCCAAGTTTTGAACAATTTGATGCCAGAGATAAAATAAACTTATACCATTTTGGAAAAAAATATGATTTACTGGTTCCAAAAGATAAAATAATTTATCAGGTTAATGAGCTTCATGCCTGTGCGGAAGAATTAGGTTATCCTCTTGTAGTAAAAGGGAAATTTTATGATGCCATTATTGCATACACTTTAGAGCAGGCTCAAAAAGCATTCTATAAATTATCTGCTAAATGGGGATTCCCAATTATTGTTCAGCAATTTATCACAGGAACAGAAATAAATATAGCCGTATTAGGCGATGGAAAAGGAAATGCAGTAAGCGTTGTTCCTATGCGCAAATTGTATATCACGGATAAAGGCAAAGCCTGGGCAGGCATTACGCTGGAAGATGACACATTAATTGAACTGGCCCAGACATTTGTGAAATCAACACACTGGAAAGGTGGCTGCGAGTTGGAAATCATGCGTACGGCAGATGGCAAACCTTTTATAATGGAAGTAAATCCTAGATTTCCTGCATGGATTTATCTTACCGCTGCAGCAGGTCAAAATCAACCCGCAGCTTTAGTAAAAATGGCATTAGGCGAAAATATCGAACCTTACTCTGAATATGAAGTGGGCAAAATATTCATCCGTTATTCATGGGATCACATTACAGATGTCAGTGAGTTTCAAAAAATCAGTGCGTTTGGTGAATTATAATTAATAAATAAAAACAAAATTTAGATATGCAAAAGCTCCGATATGAAAGACCGGTTATTCAAAAGATGAATGCAGGGCTAATGAATAAATATGGCACCCGAACAGAATACGAACCTGTTAAACATATTGATGGGGTTTCGGTGGCTTCTCTAATTCAACAATATGGATCCCCTGTTTTTGTTATAAGCGAAAAAACAATCAGACGTACTTATCAAAACGCAGTAAGAGCCTTCAAAACAAGATATCCTAAAGTACAATTTGCCTGGAGTTATAAAACCAATTACATCAACGCTGTTTGTAATATTTTTCATCAGGAAGGAAGCTGGGCTGAGGTGGTAAGCGGATTCGAATACAACAAAGCGCTTGGCAATGGTGTTCCCGGAAACAAAATCATTTTTAACGGTCCCGAGAAATCTAATGAAGAAATAATACTTGCCATTAACAATGACTCGTTGATTCATATCGATCATTTCGATGAACTCTATCAACTCATTGACATTTGCGATTCTGTTAATAAAAAACCTCGTGTAGCCATACGCGTGAATATGGATACTGGTGTTTATCCGATATGGGACCGATTTGGTTTTAATTATGAAAACGGTTCGGCATGGAATGCATTGACTAAAATTGTGGCTTCAGGAAAAATGGTATTAACTGGTTTACATTGCCATATCGGAACCTATATGCTTTCTGCTGACGCATATGCGGTAGCAGTAAACAAACTAAGCGATCTTGCTTTCAAATGTAAAACCCAGTTAAATACGTCCATACAATATCTCGATTTGGGCGGTGGTTTTCCATCAGCAAACACCTTAAGAGGCGCTTACCTTCCCGCATCAGATACCAATCCATCGATAGATGATTTCGCTGAAGCTATTACTACCGCTATTCTTAATGCAGGATTCAAAACAGAAGAACTGCCATTATTAATTCTTGAAACCGGAAGAGCACTTATTGATGATGCCGGATATTTACTGGGAACGGTATTGGCAAATAAAAGACTGAGTGATGGCAGAAGAGCCACCATCATGGATTTCGGAGTTAATATTTTATTTACTTCTTTTTGGTATGAACACAAAATCAGTCCGGCCCAGGATTTTACTCACCATACCGAAGACATGGTTTTATATGGCCCTTTATGTATGAATATTGATATGGTTAGAGAATCCATAAATCTGCCTTTGCTAAACAGAGGCGATCAAGTGGTTGTACATCGTGTAGGAGCTTACAATATGACACAGTGGATGCAATTTATTCAAATGAGACCTAACGTGATACTAATTGATGAAAAAGGATCCACTCATCTTATCAGAGAAGCTGAAGATTTAAAGTATATTGAGCAACTTGAAAAAATACCTGCTCATCTTTCCACAATAAAACTTTAAATTTTTTCATTGAAAAAACAATTCTCTTCTTTTAAAACATTCGCATCGGCTACTTTAAATAGCTATGGCATGTTATTTTTTTCAAGGAATGTATTTTTCTCTTCATTGATTTTACTGATTACTTTTTTTATACCTCAGTCTGGAACAGCAGGATTAATTGCTGTTTTTACAGCATTGGCTGCTGCTAAACTGCTGGGATTTGATCCTTTTCAAATTCAATCCGGACTATATAGTTACAGCGCATTATTATTTGGATTGGGCTTCTCTGCTAATTTTGAATGGGGTGTTGCATTCCTAATTTTACTGATTATTGGAGCGATATTAACAATGTTATTTTCTATAGCGCTTTCTTCTAAACTGAATGCAAAGAATATCCCCGGACTTTCTCTGGCGTTTATTTTCACCACATGGATTATTATCCTTGCCGCAAAACAATTTATGGCGATGGGACTGAATCAGCGACATATTTATTGGGTGAATGAAACTTATGCATTTGGCGGACAACGCTTGTTAAGTATCGTACAATCAATTGAAGGTTGGAAATTTGCTCCATATATTTCGGGATATTTAAGATCAATGAGTGCCATTATTTTTCAGGGGAATATTTTGGCAGGCGTTATGTTAAGTATAGGCTTGCTATTGCATTCCAGAATTTCATTTATCCTTTCAATAATAGGATATTCTATCGCCATTCTTTTTAATTATATGATGGGTGGATTTAATTCAGGAGATTTATCCTATTACAACATGGGCACTAATTTTATGCTGGTTGCCATTGCCCTTGGAGGATTTTATCTTATTCCTTCCATACGTTCTTTTTTATGGACTTTAATTACAGTTCCAATTGCTTATTTGTTAGTGGTAGGTCTGGGAACTATTACATACAGTTTTGGCCTGCCGGTATTTTCATTGCCCTTTTGTATTGTAGTCATTTTGTTTTTATACTGTTTGCAACTAAGAAAAAATCCCGGAAAAATCATCACAACACCAATTCAGTATTATTCTCCAGAACTTAACTTATACCGATATTTCAATGGCCAAGAGCGATTAATGAATAGGTATTATAATCAGTTTGTACTGCCTTTTCTCGGTGAGTGGATAGTCAGTCAAGGATATGAAGGTCGAATGACACATAAAGGAGATTGGTCAAAAGCACTTGACTTTGTGATTTTAGATGATCAAATGAAAACTTTTCAGCTGCCAGGAAATCTTCCCGAAAATTTTTATTGTTACAATAAACCAGTAATTGCTCCTTCGGATGGAATCATCACAGAAATTGCTGATTTTATAGATGATAATGATATCGGCAAAAACAATACAACACAAAATTGGGGCAATACCATAATTATTAAGCATGCTCCAAATTTATACAGTAAACTTTCGCACTTAAAAAAGAATTCAATAAAAGTAAAAAAAGACAGTTTTGTAAAAAAAGGAGATATCATTGCTATGTGTGGAAATTCGGGACGATCTCCCGAACCTCATTTGCATTTTCAATTGCAGTCTACTCCTCATATTGGATCAAAAACACTTCATTATCCAATTTCTTATTTCTATTCCAGAAAAGAAAACAATTTAATCTTTAATAATTTTTCAGTTCCTGAAGAAGGAAGTTTTGTCAGCAATGTAATTCCAAACGTTCAACTACAGACTGCCTTTGATTTTCAACCGGGATTTGTCATGAAAGTATCCTCTGTAGGATTTGAACCAGAAGAATGGGAAGTGTTTACTGATGAATTTAATGAAACGTATTTTTATTGCAAAGAAAAAAAAGCATTTGCCTATTTTTTCAATAATGGTACTGTTTTTTATTTTACCAGTTATTTGGGTACAAAAAAATCGCTTTTGTATAATTTTTATGTGGCTTCATATAAAGTATTATTGAGCAGTGAAAAAAATATTACTGTTCAGGACTCCTATCCTATTTCCTTATTCAGCAACAATATAATCAGATGGATACAAGATCTTGTTTCTCCATTTTTTATTTTCATAAAAATTAATTTTGAAAGTAAAGTAGATGCTGAAGACGGATACTTATCAGGAGGCGAGACATACATTACTAGCGTTCAATCGTATCGCTTGTTTGGCAAAAGAAAAAAAATATCAACCGCTGTTATCAATATTAATAATAACAAAATCATTTCTTTTAATTTAACCTTAAAAGGTAAAACTATAGACGTTATATGCGAACCCATTCAGTAATTATTGTGGTATTCCTATTATTAAGTTTTCAAAAGCTTAAAGCTCAGGACACATTGAGTATAGAATACGCAGACCGTTATACCTATCAGTTATATCTGGATGCAAATTGGGATCAGCTTAGTACTTATGGCAACAATGCCATATCAAGAGGTATAGACTTCACTTACCTAAGATTAAGGCTAGGATATGCTGCAGTAATAAAAAAGAATTACAGTGAAGCTTTAAAACATTATAATCACATTCTCAATAAAGATAAAAGCAATGAAACCGCAAGGTATTTTGTTTGGTATTGCAGAGAATTTCTAAATCAGTCAGAAGCGGCAAATTATAACGTACATTTTTTTTCAAAAGAAAACACTAATAAAGAGCACCTTAAGAAATATAAAATAAAATCTACAGGAATTGAAACCAGTATTAAATCAACCAACGATACAGACCGAGGCAATGCTTATTATACAAGGGCTTTCTTAACAACACAGTTGGGCTGGAGATTAACGATGAGTCAATCGGCAGTGATGTTCAATCAGCAAATAAGCGATAAATTTTTAACCCAGGTGGAAAGAAACGATTCAATACCCATTCACCAAAAAGAATATTACCATTTAATTACTTATAGCATTGATCATCATTTGCAGTGTAAAGCGGCCTATCATTATTTATATACTCCATTTAATAATATTATTTATCATAACCATTTGGTTATGCTGGGGATGAAATATTATGGTAACTATCTGAATATTCAAGGCTCATTTCTTTTTGGAAAAATCACAGATGGCAGTTTCAAACAATTTGATATTCAGGCAGATTATTATCCTTCAGGAAATCTGGGGTTTTATGCAAGTTCAAATATCAGTTTCAGACAATGGGAAAGCGACCATCAAATAAATTTCAAAGAAGTTGTTGGTTTCAAAGTGAATAAAAAACTCTGGATAGAAGCCAATACAACTATTGGAAAATTCAGTAACCATGTTGAAAATGACGGACTTTATGTATATAATGCAATTGACCCCAATTTGATGAAATCTGGTATTACATTATATTATTCTCCCGCAAAAAAAATGATAGTTCAACTGGGAGCACTTTTAGAAAAAAGAGAATCTTATTTTACAAATTATATTTTTAATCAACAATCAATCAACGGAGGTATCACATGGAAATTTTAAAAAAATCAATTTGCGCAATCATCATTTTATGTCAAACTTTTTTTGCTTTGGCTCAGAACGAGGCTATGATGCAAAAATCTTTCAGTGAAAGCTATACGCTAGAATACAACAAGAAATATACTGAAGCCATTGCCGTACTTTCAAAATTAAACGACAATGAGAGTTATGAAATTAATTTAAGATTAGGCTGGCTTAATTATCTCAACAAAAAATA
>CANFGZ010000080.1 GCA_947446585.1 Chitinophagaceae bacterium
AATTGTGCATAACAACCCGTAATTACCACCATAGCCTCTGGTGCTTTTTTTTGAATTCTTCTTACCAGCTGACGGCATTCCTTATCCGCATTTTCGGTAACGGAGCAGGTATTAATAACATATAAATCGGCCACTTCATCAAATTCTTTTTTGATAAAACCATCATTCTCCAGCATTCTAGAAATGGCAGTAGTTTCGCTGAAGTTTAGCTTGCATCCAAGTGTATGTAAGGCAACCGTCTTACTCATACGGCAAAATTACATTTTTTTAATCGGTTCTTTTTTAAATTTACCTAAGAAAGATGGGTATAAATAATTAATTTCGAAACTTAAATTAGCCTTGTATGAAAAGAACAGCTCTAGTGTGTTTGTTTTTTATTTCGTTCATTAATATATCATTGTCGCAGAAAAGTTTTATTGGTGTGGCTAAATACAAAATGAAAGTAGAAGGCGCTACCAATAATAATACAGACAGTATGAAAGTTGTTTTTGGCAAAGATAAAATCATGACTATATTCTATCTTCCTGCTGCGGAAAATTCAGACAAACCCAAAGAAAGTATTTATATAGATGATTTCGCTTCAAATACAACTACTGAGATTAATAAGGAAACAATGACTTATTCTGTTACACCTTTAAATAAGAAAGAGGAGTACCAGTTTATGAAAACCAATAAATTCAACGCCGTTCAGAACAATATTTGTATTACTTATTTGGTAGACTCAACGAAAATGGACAGAGAAAAATACAAGAAGATTTATTGTTTGGCAAGTGTGGATTACAGCTACTACGAAAAAAATAATTACTTTTTTTATGGGGTGCAGCCAATAATTATCGATAACCGAATAGTATTTGATTACACCATCGAACAAAAAGACGGGCAAAAGCCTAAAGTGTTTCTTTACGATATTAAAAAAATGGATGATGTCGAATCTTATTTCAGTTTGTGGGGATACAAATTAAAATAGAAATAATTTTAGCGCCATCCTTATTTTATCCTATCGATGACAAGGTCTGAAAATAATTATTTATTTAAAACTGATTAAATTCACGGAATAAGATATTCGTTCAAAACCATTATTTTTTATTAAAATTTATAAAATGAAAGTTGCTTCACTGGTTCTCTTATTGATTACTTGTTTTTCCTGTCATTCACAAAATGCAAAATATCAACTGGATCCAAAATCTTTTCAGGATAAAATATCTTCTACTCCAGGTGCTGTTGTTCTTGATGTAAGAACTCCTGATGAATTTACTTCTGGTTCGATTGCGAATGCTCAAAACATTGATTTCAGAGACAAATATTTTGACAAGAAAATAATTAATCTGGATACCTTAAAAACGTATTTTGTTTATTGTTTGTCTGGTGGAAGAAGCGGATCTGCCGCTGACTTTATGAGAAAGAATGGTTTTAAAAATGTGTACGAACTCAGTGGCGGAATGCTTGCCTGGAATAAAGCAAATCTTCCAGTTTCTAATAATGTCGGTCAGACCGAAATTTCGGATAAGATTTCTCCCGAACAGTTTCAGTTGATGATTAAATCAGACAAAGTGGTGCTTATTGATTTTTATGCACCCTGGTGTGGCCCCTGTAAACAAATGCTTCCATTGTTAGAAACTATTGCCAAAGAGTATCAAGGAAAGGCTACAATCATTCGCGTAAACATTGATGAAAATAAAAAACTAACACGTCAGTTGAATATTGATGAAATTCCTTTTTTCAAATTATATAATGAGGGGAATGAAAAAGGAAATTTTATCGGTCAGCTAGATCGCGCTACTTTGGAAAGAATTTTAGGAAGTAAATAATTCTTTTTATTTTACAATCAATTAAGAACATCTTTCAAAATCATTAAACTAATTAAAATGGACCAGCTTAATCTCGGTGTAGGCACAAGATTACAACACACTCAACATGGCCCCGGTGTTATTGTGGGGGTAAGATATGCAACGTATATCATTTCATTTATTAACGTAGGTATTAAAGAAATTGAAAAGACCGACATTGGACTTGATGAGATTATTCCTGAAAACATAACGGTGGAGTTGGAAACGGTTTCCGATGTTGAAAAATCATTGTTGAAAATATTACGTATGTGGTCGGAAGTAAGCGAGATCGTACCATTAGGCGACCGTTGGAAAGGCGGCGTTATGTTATTGCAGCCCGCTGATAAATCACAAAAACCAAAAGAAATTCCTATTGATATTTTCTTTCATAAAATTGTTATGTTACGAGACAGGCTAAGAGTAATGGAGCAGCAAATAAATGCGCATAAGATTCTTAGTGACGAAGACAAAGTTAATTTACAGCAATATATTACACGTATTTACGGAACGCTAACCACCTTCAATGTGCTGTTTAAAAACAAAGAACAATGGTTCATCGGTGAAAAGGGGGGTGGAGATTAATTAATTTTCTTTTCTGAAAATTAACCGAGTGTCATTGTTTAAATACAATACCAGTTTGTTGTCGCTGAAATAATAATCAACAAGCTGCCCACTTACATATTTATTCATGATTATTGCGGCCGTATTTTCTTTACAAGATATTTTTAATGAAGAGAATGGATAACATTGAATCCGGTTTCCTCTGACTTCAATATTGCAATCAAAAGTGCTGCATCCATTAAATCCATGCAATTTATTTTTTGTAAGATTGAAAATTAAAGAAGGAATACCATTCGGATAATTCAAGGCGAATTGTTGCTCATTGTTTATAAAATCGAGAATCCAAAAGTCATTTAATTTATTGTTGTATAAAAAATTTCCGCAACCCTGATAAGTTTTTAGTCCAATTTTAATTTGGACTTTTTTATTGAAATTGTTTTTATTATTATTTAATTCGCATTTCTCATCAAATAAATAAATATCCATCTGTTGTTTTTCTGACACTGCATGATAAGTTTCAACGCCTGTGTTTTTAATAGGAGGAACAGGCTTTGCGCTGACCTTCTCATTATCTTTAGCAGTAAATTCAAAAGATTGATCATAATCCATTTCCAGTTTCCATCTTACCGGATTATCTCCATATGCAATAAAGTCAATGCCCTTTTTTTGTGAATCGGATGTTGATGAATCGGAGTAAGCTAATTTTTGTTGTGACTTTATTATTTTTGATGAATTGCTTTTTGAAGAATTACAGGCATTCATTAAAATTAAAAGCAGTATAGAAACGAATGAAAATCTCAATTTTTTAAATATTGTTTTTATATCCAAATCAAAATCCTGGTTAAACAAATGGCAGTTTAACCACAACGGCATAATAATAGAGGATAAAAATAATTTAGGTTAAAATCAATATTTGCAGTGAATAAACCGTGTTCTAAAATATGAAAAATCTTCTTTAAACAACTCTGTTCAAATCAAAGTTTTCCAGTTCTTTGCTGACTGCATTTAGAAATGTAGATCCCATTGCGCCATCAATTATTCGATGATCATAGCTCAATGAAATATACATCATGTGGCGAATGCCAATGGTATCTCCCTGTGGAGTCTCAATAACCATAGGCCTTTTTTTAATTGCACCAACAGCCATAATAGCTACCTGAGGCTGATTGATGATTGGGGTTCCCATGATACTTCCAAAAGTTCCTACATTGGTTAAGGTGAACGTTCCACCGGAAGTATCGTCTGGTTTTAATTTATTATTCCTTGCCGCATTGGCCAGTCCGTTTACTTGTTTTGTTAAGCCAACAAGGTTCAGCTGATCGGCATTTTTAATAACCGGAACAATTAAATTTCCAGAAGGCAGTGCTGTTGCCATTCCAATATTCAAGTCTTTTTTTATAATAATCCTATCGCCATCAACAGAGCTGCTGAGCATAGGATATTTTTTTAAGCTTTTCACAATGGCTTCAATAAAAAGGGGCGTGAATGTAATTTTCTCACCTTCTCTTTTTTCGAATTCCTTTTTTATGCGATCTCTCCACAATACAAGGTTGGTTACATCACACTCGCAGAAACTCGTTACATGAGGGCTTGTATGTTTGCTGTCGACCATGTGCTTGGCAATCAGTTTACGCATACGATCCATTTCAATAATTTCAACATTTCCGCCACCTTGATAAGCAACAGGGCTTTCAGTTCTTGGAGCTGAAGTATTAATCACTGATACTTGTTGAACATTTACCGGTGCAGGAACAGGCGTCTTTCCTCTATTGGATACATAAGCAAGAATATCTTTCTTACTTACTCTTCCGTCTTGTCCGCTTCCAGGAATATTTTCAAGTTCGGCCATGCTGATGCCTTCACTTTGTGCTATATTTAAAACAAGGGGAGAATAAAATCTCACGCCATTACCAGAACCCGTATTTGAAACATTTGTGGTTACAGGTTGGTAAGGAATTTCTTCTACAACTTTTGCTTCTTCGATTTCTTTTTTAGGAGTTGGAGTTGATGTTGGATTGACAGCAGCAGCTGAAGTGGTTTTTATTTTAGCGATAACTGTTCCAATTGGAACCACATCGTTTTCTTTATATAACAATGCTTCAATAATACCTTCTGCAGTTGAAGGGACCTCACTGTCCACTTTATCTGTAGCGATGTCGAGCAAGGTTTCATCCATTGAAACTTTATCACCGGGTTGTTTGTGCCATTTTAAAATAGTGGCTTCCATGATGCTTTCTCCCAGCTTTGGCATTATTAAGTCAACTAAACTCATATTTCAGAAACTAATGGTGATTGAATAAAGGCAAATGTAAGTAAAAAGGATTAGTTGAAAGGCTGTAGCAATCAATTTTAAGTGGCATATTTGATTTTTTCAATAAAGCAAGAAAATCATGAGTATACTATTTTTTCGGTAGCAGATTCATTGCTTAAAATGTAACGATTGCAATTTTTTCTTTGAATATTTCAAATTATTTCGTTTGCTGCAGAATGAATGACCTAAGCAGGTTTAATGCGTTCATTGCCGTAAGCTGTATGTTTTTTTGTCGGTCGAATCTGAAATGAAATGTTTTGGTGAGGATGTTTTCGTTATTGCCAACAGCTACCCAAACGGTACCTACCGGTTTATCTACAGTTCCACCATCAGGCCCCATAATACCAGAAACGGCAATAGCGTAATTTGCTTTTAAATGACTCAATAAGCCTTTGGCCATTTCGGTAACCACTTCCTTGCTTACGGCGCCATAAGTAATTAATGTTTCATTTTTAACCTGCAGCATTTGTTCTTTTGCTAAGTACGAATAAGTAACCATACTGCCTTCAAAATAAGCAGATGATCCAGGAATGTTTGTGATTAAATGAGAGATATAGCCTCCGGTACAACTTTCTGCAGTGGCTAAAGTTTCTTTACGGCTTAATAAAAGCTTGCCAACCACTTTTTCCAGAGGCTCGTCTTCATTGGTAATAATATAATCTTTTACCAGCTCCTGTAACTGAATAAAAAGATGATCAATTTCCTGATCGATTTTTATTTTGTTGATACCCGAAGAGGTAAGCCTTAATCTTACAATGCCGTAATTTGGTAAATACGCTAATTTGATATGGGCTGGCAAAGCTTCTTCAAAAGATTGTATCATATCTGCAAGCATAGATTCCCCAATTCCAAAGGTAACTAATGTACGATGGGTGATATGAGCACATTCAAATATTTTCGTTAATGATGGAATGATACTTTCTTCCATGAGGCCTTTCATTTCATGAGGAACTCCAGGCATACTCACGAATATTTTCTTGTCTTTTTCAAACCACATGCAAGGAGCGGTTCCTCTTTTATTAATGATGACTTTACAAGTATCGGGGACTTCCGCTTGTTTGCGGTTTCTTTCAGTCATTGGGCGTTTGAATACTTTTTCAAAAAGATAAACAACATTATCAAGCGCTTCCTGACTGGTTACCATAGTGCCTTTGAAATATTCACAGAGTAAAGGTTTGGTAATATCATCGGCGGTAGGACCAAGGCCGCCGGTTATTAAAATGATATCTGAGAATGTGAATTCTTCATCCAATGCACGCCAAATTTCATTCCAGTCGTCGCCTACAGCCACTCTTCTTTTTACTCTAATCCCGGCTTTGTTTAATTGCTGGGCCATCCAGGCGCTATTGGTGTCAACAACTTGGCCAATGAGTAATTCATCGCCGATTGTAATTATGGAAACAGTTATCATTTTTCAAAAGTAAATCTTTGTTGGATAGCAAAAATGACAATATTGAACAAGAAAGATTTATTAATGTTTAAAAAAGAAAACATTTTCATACGAGCAAATGATTTCTCAGCAAAGTCTCCTGCAAGGGACGTTGCGTAATTAATTAAAGTGCTGGATAAGCTGGATATGCTGGATAAGCTGGATAAGCTGGATATGCTGGATATGCTGGATAAGCTGGATAAGCTGGATACTGGAATTACTAATTTATTTTCATTTAATTTGCATACTCATAAAACAAACAACAATGAAAAAAGAAATAGTGCAGAATTTCAAGAATCACTCAAAAATGGCACCCAGAATTTATTACATTTCTATCCTCCTCGCGTTGGTTGGATTTATTATGGCAATGTCTTATTGCAAAAATTTGATTACTGGCTGGAGTGGAATGTTATTGCCAGCAGTTATCAGCGCTTTATGTTTTAGTGTTATTTTTATTGGCTGGTTTTCACGAGCCTTTGCATTAAAAGCTCAGGATCGCGCTATCAGAGCAGAAGAAAATCTTCGTCATTTTGCATTAACAGGAAAATTGCTGGATAGTCGTTTATCCATATCGCAAGTCATTGCTTTGCGTTTTGCTTCTGATGAGGAATTAGTTGCTTTGTCAAAAAAAGCAGCGGATGAAAAGTTATCCAATAAACAAATTAAAGAACAAATAAAAAATTGGAGGGGTGATTATTATAGGGTGTAAACCTTATGTTAATTGTTTATTGTTTAGGGTTGAACAAACGAACTAAACAACAAATAATAAACCACAATCATTAATTATGTACACATCCCAAACTCAAATTCGAATTCATTATGCCCTTACCGATCAGATGGGGGTTGTTTATCATGGTCATTACGCACAGTTTTATGAGATTGGCAGAACAGAGGCCATTCGTGAATTGGGATTTACTTATAAAAACATTGAAGCTATGGGCATCATCATGCCTGTAGTAGACATTCATTTAAAATTCTTGCATCCTGCAAAATATGACGATTTGATAACCGTGAAAACTACATTAAAAGAAATGCCGGTGCATCACAAAATTGTTTTTCATGGTGAAATATACAATGAAGATAATCAGTTACTGAGCATGGGAGATATTACACTGTATTTCATGGATGCAAAAAGCATGAAGCGTTGCCCCATGCCTAATGTATTAATTGAAAAATTGTCGGAATATTATTGATGTTATTTACCTGCAATGCCATCGACACTGGCTTTACCCGGGCCTAACAATAAAATCGAAATAAATCCACACAGAAACAAAGCTGCGCTGCTGCCATTTCCAAAGAAGTCCCAATTGTGCGCTTTCCCTAATGCAACGGCCATACAAATAATCAACGGTACTGTTGCCAGTCTGGTAAACAATCCAAGCACCACAAACATAGCACAAAAAAATTCGGCAAAAACCACCAACAATAGAGAAGCCGTGCTGCCCATGCCCATAAAATTGAGAAAATGTGATTTCATTTCGGCAAACTTAACCAGCTTATCGTAGCCATGATGCATCATCAAAATTCCAAATCCAATTCGTAATAAAAAAGCAGCCGAATTAAATGCCGAATCTGGGCAATTGATAGAAAGTAGTTTTTTCATTGTGTTTATTTGAGGGTTGTATAAATACTTTTTTTGTGTTTCGATTTTAAAATTAAGGGTTTTTCTTTTATCATACTGTTAACAGCAAAATATCGATAGATTTCCTTTCTTACATCCCAATTTAAAATCAACTTTTTTAGTTGTAAAAATAAAGCATAACATAAACTGATTCCTATAACTTTGTACCACTAATTGAAATTAATTCGAAAATGAGTAATCAAAAACTATTGCTTGGTTTTTTCTCTGTTCTTTTTTCATCTTTAATTTTCGCACAGCCCACACATATTGTAATCGACAAAGAAAAGAAATTCAAACAGGCTCAGGAATTTTTTATAAATAACCAAATCGCATTGGCCTATCCCTTGTTTAAAGAATTGAAATCCGAATATCCAGAGGTTACTCAAAGCAATCATACTTACCTCAACGACGATATCAGTTTTTATTACATCATCTGCCAATTAAGTTTGTTGCAGCCTATTGGTGCAGACGATGCAACAAATTATATTGATGAGATTAATAATGAACCCCGGAAAAGACAGATGTGTTTTTATCTCGGACATTATTATTATCTGCAACAGGATTTTCCTAAGGCCATTGAATTTTATGAACAAACCCGTTATGCAAATCTTACCAACGATCAGATAGGTGATGCAAAGTTTGAATTGGCGTATTCTTTATTTAATGAAAAGAAATTCCAGAAAGCAATGCCGCTCTTTAATGAAATTCATCAAATAAAAACAAGTAAATATTTTATTCCAGCTAATTATTATTATGGGTTTATTTCTTATTATCATAATGACTATCCTGAGGCGTTATCGGCTTTTAGAACAGTAGAAACTCATCCCGATTACAATGCTGTAGTTCCTTATTATGTTGCTGAAATACTTTATGCCCAAGGGAAAAAAATGGATGCTTTAAAATATGGCGACAGTGTAATTCTCGCCGGCGGAGGTTCCTATTACAAAAAAAATCTGGAGTTGCTTACCGGACAATTGTATTTCGAAAAACAGGATTATAAAAAAGCCTTGACCTGCTTTGAAGCTTTTGTAAATAATAATTCAAAAGTAAGTAAAGAAATCATGTATGAATTAAGCTATTGTTATTACAAAAACAACAACAGTTTAAAAGCCATTGAAGGATTTAAGCAATTGAGCAATGAAAAAGATTCTATGGGGCAAAATAGTATGTATTTGCTTGGAGAATTGTATTTAAAAATAAAAGATAAAGCCAATGCAAGAACGGCATTTCAATATAGCGCGTATAACAGCAGCAATCCTACTCAACAAAAAGTGTCCCGTTTTAATTATGCAAAGTTGTCTTATGAACTCGATTATCAAGATATCGCTTTGAATGAACTTAAAAAGTTTCTGATTGATTATCCTAATTCTGAATTTGATAGTGAAGCAAAAGAAATCATGATTAGTCTTCTTGCCAATACCAATAATTTCAATGACGGGCTGGAACTCTACAAAACATTAAATCAGGCATCTCCTGAAGCGCAAAGAGTTTATGCCAGATTGCTTTATGGAAAGTCTGTTCAGCTCATCAATGATCAACAGCCTGCAGAGGCCGATGAATTGCTTTCGAAAATTCTTACTAACAGTAATGCAGGTATCATCACAGCTTATGC
>CANFGZ010000081.1 GCA_947446585.1 Chitinophagaceae bacterium
AGTTTAAAAGCAAGCCAAATAATATTTATTAAATGTTTACTTTTGCTTTTCATCAATCTAAATTATTAAATAATATTTTTCACATACAATACCCATAAGATTACGCTCTTTACAACTGAGAATAATAATGGCTTTACCATGTGACAAATAAAAATCAATAAACTCATGAAAGAAGTATACGTTGTATCTGCAATTAGAACCCCAATGGGAAGCTTTGGCGGATCATTAAAATGTTTTTCCTCAACTCAACTTGGTGGTTTTGCCATCAAAGGTGCAGTAGAAAAAGCAGGTCTAAAACCTGAGCACATTGAAGAGGTGATTATGGGCTCTGTTCTTCAGGCTAATCTTGGTCAGGCCCCTGCAAGACAGGCTTCAAAATTCGCAGGGTTGCCTAACGAAGTAATTTGCACAACAGTAAATAAAGTATGCGCCAGTGGAATGAAATCTATTGCTATTGCTGCCCAAAGCATAATGCTGGGTGATGCACATATCATTGTGGCAGGAGGAATGGAAAGCATGAGCAATGTTCCTTATTATTCAGATAGTATGAGATGGGGTAATAAATATGGCAACACCGTTATGATTGATGGCCTTGCTAAAGATGGCCTCACTGATGTTTATGATGGAAAAGCCATGGGTAACGCAGCCGAACATTGTGCAACTACTTGCAATATTAGCCGTGAGGATCAAGATGCATTTTCTATTGAAAGCTACAAAAGAAGTCAGAATGCTGTGCAAACAGGAAAATTCGATGCCGAAATTATTCCGGTAGCGATTCCTCAAAGAAAAGGGGAACCAATCATGTTTTCAAAAGACGAGGAACCTTTCAATGTAAAATTTGATAAAATCCCTGAACTCAAAGGCGCTTTTGTAAAAGACGGTACTGTTACTGCAGCTAATTCTTCAACAATGAATGACGGGGCAGCAGCTCTCGTTTTGATGAGTAAGGAAAAAGCTGATGAACTTGGTATTAAACCTATAGCAAAAATTCGTGCTTTTGCCGATGCAGAACAAGCTCCCGAATGGTTCACAACTTCTCCTTCTCTTGCTATTCCAAAAGCTATTGAAAAAGCAGGTTTGAAATCTGATGATATTCAATTCTGGGAATTAAATGAGGCTTTTGCCGTTGTTGGTATAGAAAATACCAAACGACTAAATATTGATCCTTCAAAAGTCAATGTCAATGGAGGTGCCGTAGCATTAGGACATCCATTGGGCTGCAGTGGTGCAAGAATCATTGTAACGTTGATAAATGTACTCAAACAAAACAAGGGTCAGTTTGGAGCAGCCGGGATTTGCAACGGGGGCGGAGGAGCAAGTGCAATGATCATAGAAAATTGTTGAAGGGTAACTAACTAAAAAATCATAAAGGACATTTTAATCGGTGTCCTTTTTTGTTGATTTTATTAAACAACTTTGTAAAACGTTGGAAAAAATTTACTTTAATCAAGGTTTTCTATTTGTTGATGTGGATTTGATAGAATAAATTTGCAACTCATTTATTAATAGAAATTAAAAAGCCAATATAATGCGTCAAATAACTTTTAGAGAAGCCTTACGAGAAGCAATGCAGGAAGAAATGAGACTGGATGAAAGGGTTTTTCTGATGGGTGAAGAAGTTGCGGAATACAACGGTGCTTATAAAGTTAGTCAGGGAATGCTGGCTGAATTTGGAGAAAAAAGAGTTATTGACACCCCAATCGCCGAACTTGGTTTTACCGCAATTGCTGTTGGTGCTGCTCAAAATGGGCTGCGCCCAATTGTAGAATTCATGACCTGGAATTTCGCCGTACTTGCCTTAGATCAAATTTTAAATACCGCTTCTAAAATGCTGGCAATGAGCGGAGGACAAGTTGGATGCCCTATTGTTTTTAGAGGCGCTAATGGCAGTGCCGGACAATTAGGCGCTCAACATTCTACCTCTTTTGAAAGTATGTATGCAAATATCCCTGGCATAAAGGTAATTTCCGTAAGCAATCCATACGATGCAAAAGGATTGCTTAAATCTGCAATCAGAGATGAAAATCCTGTTGTATTTATGGAAAGCGAATTAATGTATGGCGATAAAGGCGAAGTGCCTGAAGGCGAGTATATAATTCCAATTGGTAAGTCCCATATCGCCAGAGAAGGCTCAGATGTTACTATTGTTTCTTTCAATAAAATGATGAAAGTTGCCCTTGGCGCCGCAGAAGAATTAGCAAAAGAAAATATTAGTGCCGAAGTTATCGACCTCAGAACCATCCGACCTTTAGATTGGTTTACTATATTGGAAAGCGTAAAAAAGACAAATCACCTGGTTATTGTTGAAGAACAGTGGCCATTCGCATCTGTATCATCAGAAATTTGCTTCCGTATACAAAAAGAAGGCTTCGACTATTTAGATGCGCCAATCAGACGCATTACCTCTGCTGATGCGCCAATGCATTATGCACCCAATCTTGTTTCAGCTTATTTGCCAGATATTACCAGAACAGTAAAATTGGTTAAGGAAGTTTTGTATATGGTAAAGTAATTTTTATCTTAGAGCGATTTCAATTTAGCTTATGAAGAAAGGATTACTGATGATATTGCTGATAATAAGCCAGGTTTCTTATGCTCAAAAGATGTATGTCACACTGTTTATGGGCGCATCTGCTTATAAAGGCGAATTACAACCTAATTCATTGTCTTTTTTGCAATCCAGTCCAGCTGCAGGATTTGGAATCAATTACGAAATCAGCCCTAGATTTTATTCAAAACTAGAATTCAATTTGGGCAGGATAAGCGGAAATGACAAATACAATGCGCTAACTAAATCAAGAAATTTAAGCTTCCAATCAGATATCAGCGAAATTTCACTCATCGTAGAATACAATTTATTTGACCTTTCCGATTATAAGGTAACTCCCTATTTTTACATGGGTGCTGCTTTTTTCAAATTCAGCCCTTTCGTTGATTTGGCCAATGGCTCAAGAGTTTATCTTCCCGACTATGATACAGAAGGGCAGGGATTCTACTTAAACAGAACTAAATATAAACTTTCCGAATGGAGCATTCCTTTTGGCGGAGGTTTACAATGGGCGGTTACTAAAAACATTCGTATTGGCTTAAACATTGGAATAAGAAAAACCAATACTGATTACCTAGACGATGTAAGCACAACTTACGTGGATAAGGATTTGCTTTTTCAAAACAGAGGAGCCAACGCTGTGACTTTTGCCTACAAAGGAGATCTTCTGCCAAATGGAGCTCCTTATCCTGCAGCCGGAACACCAAGAGGGAATCCTAAAGACAAAGATCTTTATTACTTCGGAGGCGCTTCAATCCGATTTAGAATCGATCCCAAAGGAAAAAGAAAAGTTATTGAAACAGGAAAAATAAAATCAAGGGTAACCTGTCCTGCAAACGTGCAATAAACCATATTTAATTTCCTCAAATAATACCCGTTGCTTTTTTTAAGGAATTATCTTTGCTTAAATTATTTGAATGGCCTACCAATCATTGGAATCATGTTTACTGGATTTAGAAAAAAATAATCAGCTGATCAGAATAAAAGAAGAAGTTGATCCTAATTTACAAATGGCCGCTATTCATTTAAAAGTTTTTGAATCTGCTGGCCCTGCTTTACTTTTTGAAAATGTAAAAGGAACTAATTTTAGAGCCGCTTCAAATATTTTTGGAACTCTAGATAGAAGCAAATTTATTTTTAGAGATACTATTGAAAATGTAGAAAAACTAATTCAGTTAAAAAATAAACCTTTTGAAGCTTTTAAACATCCGCTTTCTTCATTAAAAACTTTAATATCCGCACTGAAATCAATCCCACTAAAAAACCCTATTCAATCATCGATAATAAATAATCAGATTTCGATTGAAGACCTGCCCATGATTAAGCACTGGCCTTTAGATGGTGGTGCATTTGTTACTTTACCTCAAGTTTACACCGAAGACGTAGAACAACCTGGAATCATGCACTCTAATCTTGGCATGTACAGAATTCAACTTAGCGGAAACGACTATTTATTGAACAAAGAAATTGGGCTTCATTATCAACTACACAGAGGAATTGGAGTTCATCAAACCCATGCCCATAAAAAAGGACAGCCATTAAAAGTAAGCATTTTTGTTGGTGGGCCACCGGCACATACAGTCGCGGCCGTTATGCCATTACCCGAAAACATGAGTGAACTTACTTTTGCAGGCGTATTAGGCGGAAGAAGATTCCGGTACAAATACATCGATGGTTACTGTATTAGCACTGATGCTGATTTTGTAATTACCGGCTACGTTATGCCCAACGAAGTAAAACCTGAAGGTCCTTTTGGCGATCATTTAGGCTATTATAGTTTGCAACATTTATTTCCTTTAATGAAAGTGCATAAAATATTTGCAAAGAAAAATGCAATCTGGCCTTTTACAGTTGTTGGTCGACCACCTCAGGAAGATACCAGCTTCGGGCAACTTATTCATGCCATGACAGGATCCGCGGTTCAAAATGAAATACCCGGATTAAAAGAATTGAATGCTGTTGATGCCGCAGGTGTACATCCGCTGCTACTCGCTATAGGTAGTGAAAGATATACGCCTTATCAACCTGCAAAACAACCCGCCGAATTGCTCACTATCGCCAATCGAATGTTAGGCACAGGTCAATTAAGTCTGGCCAAATTCCTGTTCATAACTGCCGACGATGACCATAAAATAAATACAAAAAATATTCAAGCTTATTTTGAATTTGTTTTACAAAGAATACATTTCCAAAGAGATATTCATTTTTATACCAACACAACTATTGATACACTTGATTATTCTGGCGAAGGATTAAATAGTGGAAGTAAAGTTGTCTTTGCTGCTTATGGCAGCCCCTGCAGAAATCTGCTTACCGAGATCCCTCAAAGATTTAACGAACTTTCTGGATTTGCTGAATGCAAAATTATTTTCCCTGGTGTTTTTGCATTGCAATCAAATGCTTTCATTAGTTATGATCATGCCAGCGCTGAAATGAAAAAATTAAGTGAGCAACTTAACGGCATCCAAAATGAATGGACAAATAAAAACAACTTACCAAACGAAGCGGCAATGATCATTATTTGTGACGACGCCAGCTTCCTGAGTCAAAATCTCCATAATTTTCTTTGGGTAACGTTTACCAGAAGCAATCCATCTCATGACATTTTCGGAATTGGATCTGCCTACATTCATAAACATTGGGGATGTGATGGCCCATTAATCATAGATGCCAGAATAAAACCACATCATGCACCGCCTGTAGAAAAAGATCCTCTTGTTGAAAAAAGCATTGAAAAGTTTTTCAATAAAGGGGGAAGTTTATACGGTGTATTAAAATAATAATTATTAGAAACAAATCACTACAAGATGAAAGTTTTCATTTCACTGTTTTCTTTTTTTTTCATTTACCAATGTCAATCCCAGCCATTCGACAATACTCAAATAGGTAAAGACAACAATAGTTTGCTCTGGGAAATTTCCGGAAATCAATTAAGCAAACCCAGTTATTTATTTGGAACATTTCATTTGATGTGTAAAGAAGATATTTTATTTTCAGAAAATCTTAAAGCCGCAATTAAATACGCCCATTCCCTTTATCTGGAAATGGATATGGATGATCCTTCTAATACTTTCGGAGCACTGATTTATATGAATATGAAAGGTGGCATCACATTAAAAGACCTTTACTCAATAGAAAATTACAAAAAAGTAGAATATTTTTTCAAAGACTCAATGCATACCGGATTAGAAATGTTCCAAAAAATGAAACCTGAATTCTTATCTACATTATTGTACCCAATGATGATGCCCTGCAAATCTATGGATGGGGTAGAAGCCGAATTAATGAAACTCATCAAAGCAGATAAGAAACAAATAAATGGACTGGAAACTATCGCATTTCAGGCTTCCATTTTCGACAGCATCCCTTATGAAATACAAGCCTATTCTTTATTGAATATGATAGACAGTATCGCAGCATATAAAATCAGTTTCAACAACATGCTCAACATTTATAAATCTCAACATTTAGATGAACTCGAACATTCTTTTAATGAAGAACCTGGTTTTACTGACCAAAGAGAATGGCTGTTAGACAATAGAAATAAAGACTGGATTGAAAAATTAAAAAAAATTATGAAAGAAGAAAATATTTTCATAGCGGTTGGAGCCGGACATTTGGTTGGAGAAAAAGGACTTATTAATTTACTCACAAAAGAGGGGTATACATTAAAGCCCGTGAAAAATAATTAAACTAATTTCTAATTATTTTACCACTACTTCTTTAATAATATTTTCGCCAAAAGATTCATTGACTCTTTGAATAATCATATCCTTCTGATAAAGCAGTTCGTTTTTTAATGGAGCTACCGACGAAGTAATAAAAAGAGTATGACCAACAATCTTGATACTGTCTGTATATTTTGAAATAGTAGTTCCCATAAGTTTTTCCCATACTTCTTCAATCTGTACAGCCTGAACCCCATATTTCAATTTGCTTTTTTTCAAAAACGCCTGCATAGCCTCCTGAATAGAAATTTCTCCCATTTGATAAAGATATAACTTTAAAAAAATTACAATTCAATAATCTGTCCTTGTATTCCAATTTCCTCAAAAGAATTTATTAGCCTTTCTTTATGTGTATCTGTTATAAAAACCTGGCCTTCATTTTCCTTACACACTTTTTTCAAAAGATTATTCATTCTGAAATAATCCAATTTTTCAAAAACATCATCTAACAAAATCACAGGAGAAAATCCTTTTGTTTGTTTGATCATTTCATATTCGGCTAATTTTAAGGCAAACAACAGACTTTTTTTCTGGCCCTGAGATGCTGTGCTTTTAAATGATTGTGCGTTTAGAAAAATACCAATATCATCTTTGTGTATGCCAACATTTGTTCTTTGTAATATTAAATCTTTACTCCGGCTTTCGATTAAAAGTGATTCGATATTTTTTTCATGTAATTTACTTTCATAAACTACGTCGATCTGTTCCTCCGAATTCGCTATCTCTTTATAAAATTGCTGAATAAAAGGAATCATTTTTTTGCTGAATTCCAACCGATGTTGATAAATATTATAAGCAGGAATTTTTAATTGCAAATCGAGTATTTCCAGTAGTGCATGATCCATACGTCCTTGCGCAGCAACATTCTTAAGAAAACTGTTTCTTTGTTGTAAGATTTTATTATAAAGAATCAGCGACTGCAGATATTCCTTATTCAGCTGACTGAGCAGGGTATCCATAAATTTTCTTCTCAATTCGCTACCTCCATTAATAATATCTATATCATCGGGTGCAATCATAACACAAGGAAGCAAACCAAGATGTTGAGATAATTTTTCATAAAGAACATCATTAACCAGAAATTCTTTTTTTGAATTGGGCTTCAGCATACAAACAACTTTATGCTTGTCGTTTTTATTGATAAACATGGCCTCAAGCCTTAACCCGTCTTTTCCAAATCCAATATTTAGATTATCAGAAACAGTAAAATAGCTTTTAGTAAAGCAAGTATAATAAATAGCATCAAGTAAATTGGTTTTTCCAATACCGTTTCGACCACAAATACCAATGACTCTTTGATTAAAATCAAAACTGCTTATTTCATAATTCTTAAACTGCGTTATTGTTATTTTTTCGAGAAACATTATAAGGATGCAATTTAGTTGATTGTCTGATTGATTGATAAGCCCTTGCATCTGCCAGAGGAAATAAGTTGAGTTTATATTATTTTAATTTGAAAATCCTATTCTTTTTGTTTGAAATTTAAGGGATTACATAATATTTTAAGATTATCAAAATTTGCCGGCATTCAGTTTTTTTGGTATTTAGTCCTTATATTTGCCACCTAAAATTTTATAACATTGACACCCAAGTTTTCTAAAGAAACTTATCTCTATTGGTACGAATTGATGCTATTATTGCGTCGATTTGAAGAAAAGACCGGCCAGCTTTATGGCATGCAAAAAATTCGCGGATTTTGCCATTTGTATATAGGTCAGGAAGCTATAGCCGCAGGCTGTATGACTGCCACCAATGCAGATGATAAATTTATTACTGCTTATCGCGATCACGGTTTGGCAATTGCCAAGGGTGTTACGGCAAAAAGCTGTATGGCAGAGTTGTACGGAAAAGCAACAGGCTGTAGTAAAGGGAAAGGTGGAAGTATGCACTTTTTCGGACTGAAAGAAAATTTCTTCGGCGGTCATGGTATTGTTGGCGGGCAAATTGGCACTGGTGCTGGTTTGGCTTTTGCTGAAAGGTATCGTGGCACTAATAATGTTGTACTTTGCTTTTTTGGCGATGGGGCTGCCCGCCAGGGAATGCTTCACGAAACATTCAACATGGCTATGCTTTGGGATTTGCCTGTTGTTTTCATTTGTGAGAACAATCATTACGCCATGGGCACTTCAGTAGCCCGAACTTCTAAAACATTGGATATATCCAAAACAGCTGACGCATATGAAATGCCTGCCGATTCTGTAGATGGTATGAGTCCGGAAGAAGTACACAATGCCGTTTTACGTGCAGTGAACAGAGCCAGAGAAAAAGGGGGGCCAACACTTCTCGAAATCAAAACATACAGATACAAGGGGCATAGCATGAGTGACCCTCAAAAATACAGAACCAAAGAAGAGCTTGAAGAATACAAAGAAAAAGATCCTATCGAACATACACTGAGGGTTTTACAAACCGATTATAAGGTTTCCGATGCAGAAATTGAAGTGATTAACGAACGTGTAAATAAAGAAGTGGAAGATTCAGTTAGTTTTGCTGAAGAAAGCCCATGGCCAGATGACAGTGAATTACTAAAAGATGTTTATATTGAAGAAGATTATCCTTTTATCATGGACTAATCCTCATTATTAATAATTACATTTATAAAGAATAAACAGCAAAAAATGTCAGAAATAAAATCAGAAAATTACGAAGCAATTTCAAAAGTCAAAAGTTTATGGGAACGGTTTGGCAAAATGATTACTTATGGTGGACTTGCCATAATACTTATTTTAGCCGGTTGGATTGGTTATCAAAAACTAATCAAAGAACCCAAAGAATTAAGTGCAGGAGAAAGTATTTTTCATGCAGAAAAT
>CANFGZ010000082.1 GCA_947446585.1 Chitinophagaceae bacterium
CATCGTCATCCCAATGTTGTTGATGCCATAAAAAAGCAAGCCGATGAATATTTACATATTATGGTTTATGGAGAGTTTGTTGAAAATCCTCAGGTGCATTACGCAACTCACCTCATTTCACATTTACCAGAAAATTTGAATTCGATTTTTTTTACAGCAAGTGGCAGTGAAGCCACAGAAGGAGCAATGAAACTGGCTAAAAGATTTACTGGAAGAACTTCAATGGTTTCTTTTAAAAATTCATACCATGGAAGTACACAAGGCGCATTGAGCGTAATGGGCAGTGAATATTGGCAACAAGCATTTCGTCCGTTACTTCCAGGAATTGTTCAATTGAATTATAATTCATTTACTGATCTTGATGCCATCAATGAAAACACGGCCTGTGTCATTGCAGAAACCATTCAGGCAGAAGCTGGAGTGAATATGCCTGATATGAATTGGCTTAAAGCGTTGAGAGAAAAATGTACTACAACCGGAACTTTGCTAGTGCTTGATGAAATACAATGTGGCTTTGGCAGAAACGGAACGCTGTGGGCCTTCGAACAGTTTGGAATCACACCCGACATTTTATTATTAGGAAAAGCATTGGGTGGCGGAATGCCTCTCGGTGCATTTGTTGCCGATAAAAAAATAATGGATTCGTTTACCAACAATCCCGTACTCGGTCATATCAATACATTTGGCGGTCATCCTGTTTCATGCGCAGCCGGACTAGCGGCTTTCAAAGTTTTAATTGAAGAAGAAATAATTAATGGAGTTCATGAAAAAGAAAAACTATTTCATACTTTATTAGTACATGAAAAAATTTCAAAAATTAGCAGTAAAGGTTTAATGATTGCTGTTCATTTTGATTCATTTGAAACCAATAAAAAGATAATCGATTTATTAATAGAAAGAGGTGTGTTTACTGATTGGTTTTTATTTGCAGCTCACGCATTAAGAATAGCGCCACCTTTAAATATTTCGGATGAGGATATTGAAACGGCTTGTAAAATTATCATTGAGGTACTTGATTCCTTAGCTAATTGAAGAAATTAAGATATTAAAAATCCAACCCCAAAGAAACATACATTACTGGTCTGGTGTTAAAGAAGCCTTTCATCGGCCAGCCCACATCATATTTCACAAAATATCCCAGCAAAGTACTTCTGGCTCCAAATCCATATCCACCAACAAAAGGACCAACACCTTTTTCTTTAACCGTAACGGTAACTTGTCCGTTACTAAAGGTTGATTCTGGTCGTTTCATGTTTTTTACAGATCCACTCCATGCAGTTCCCAAATCAATAAACTGCGTGAGTTGTAAATCTCTTAAAAATGCGTTGCTTACAGTTTTATCGAATAAGGTTGATAAAACAGGTAATCTAAATTCACTGTTAATTACAACGGCATTATTTCCGTTCGCCGCATTTTGAATATATCCACGCATATTTAATGCTAGACTCTGAAATGCATAATTTTGATTTGCATCAGGAACATTTGCAGTATTGAAATATCTTTCGCGTGTACTACCAGGTTTTGTATTATTTCCAAACATCAGCCAGCCATCTACACCTCCCAGATAGTAAATGAATTTTTGTTTCCCCCAACTGAAATCCCCTGCAGCTCTTCCTGCCCATATAAAATTCTTGTAGATAGGATAGTAATAGCGGGCATCAAATCCAAAATTAAAAATGGCAGGACTTTTTACGCCATTATAGATCTTGCCTACCTGACGATTCCAGTCAACAAATGCTTTATATCTTAATCCGTTCATGATGTTATTCGACTTGCTCAAACTATTGTCGTAAACATATTCCAGATGAGAAACCGAATAATAAGTCTCCTGATTTTCTAAGCTCGCACTGAGTTGATCGTAATTAGATACTGCCAGATTATCAGATCTTATTCCTGTTGTAATCCTGATGCTTTTGGTCACATCAAAAGGATAGCTGATGTTAAATTGGTATAAATTAGTAAATAATTTTGCCGGGTAATCGCCATATACATTTCCCTGATTATCTACAAGCCGGGCAGAAGTGCCTAGTGCATTTCTGTAATAAGTTGCTCCCCAGTCAATTCTCTTTTTTACATTCTGATAAGAAACCAGCCATTCATTATCTTTAAGGTTGGTACCAATTTTAAAGCCTCCAAAAATTCTTTTATCTTCCATTAAATCAGAAGTGCCCATAGTAATCAATCCGTTCAATGGAGTATTGCTGCTAAGCATAATAGGACCAGAGCCGTTTCCGTAAGGCTGATATTTGTTAAACATTACTGCAGTATTGAAACCTACAGATCCAAAATCAACAGAAAATTTTATAGGCTTATAATGGTATAGCTTGGCCCTGCTTAGAATATCATTTTCACCCTCATTTAAAGCAATGTTTTCAGAGAGGATACCAATATTGGTACTGTCTTTTTTCTCTTCACCAAATTCAGTTTGAAACGAATCATTTTGTTTGCCTGAATTTTCTGCGCTATTGGTAACTTTTGCAGATTTGATATTTGTTCTTTTGCTTTCCCTCATTAATTTTTTTCCGTATTCAGTGGGTTGAGCAGTGATGTTTCTTTTATTGAGCGTAAATTCATCAATTTTCAATTTGTATAAACTTTTCTGATCTCCCTGTCGGGTAACCTCACTCAGCATTCTGTCATCACCAGCTGTTCTGGTTTCAGCAAGATTGCTTTCATAATTGGATAATGGAAAAGTGTAGGAAGAATCAGCAGATACCGAAATAACAGCAATAGAATCAACTGCTGTTTTTTTCTGAACGCGAAGTGTACTGTCGATTTCTTTTGTGGTTGGATTAGTCAGAATATCTCCGCCAATTAGTACTAAAGTATCCAGTCCTAATTTCTTTGTTGTAAAAAAACCAGCATAACGGTTAGCTATACCATTTTCATCACTCACAAAAGTAAAATGATTTACATTGTATTGAGCAGGGAATCGGGCATTGCCATATTTCAAATCTGTGAGTTGCGAAATTTGATTCAGTTCTGGTTTATCTCCGAAGTTGGTGATGAGAAAAATATTGTACCTGTTATTACTGGGAAGTACTGTGTCATTTGAAACCGCACTTGCAGAGGGTCTGTTGCTGGCGAAAATAATTCCGGTTTTATTGGGAAAGGTTACAAATGCAGGATCCAGATTATCATAAATGTCATTGGTGATTTGTTTTACTTTTTCTTTTTCAAGATCAAAAGTAAAAATATCAGTATGGCCATTTTTTACAGCAGAAAGTAAAATTGTTCTGCTGTCGAGCAGATATTTCATATCCTGAATCTGATCAAATTTATCGGTAAGATCTATATCCCATTTTTTTTGCATGGTGAGCACATCATAAATAAAAAGGTATAATTTTCCTTTCTCATTATATACTACAGAAATACGTGTTCCCTTTGGATCCCAGGCCATCATAGGATAGTTGGGGTTCATTTGATTTTCGTAAGTACGTACACCGTATTTTAATATTGTGGTGTTTTCATTGTCATCATTTAAAATGACTCTAACAATTCCTTTTTTGAATTGGGTAACCACATAGGAATTATTTTTTTTGTTTGGATTTACATTGAACCTATAATAGTTTTCTCTTGAAGTGATATCAAACCCATCTACAAAGTTTCCTTTTGGATAAGGTTTTCTATGCGTTATGTCTTTATCATATTTATCACTCTCGTATTGCATGAACTCTGCCGTTAAAGCTTTGAAACTTTTTTTAGTGATCTGCATACTGGCCTTACCAATATTTTTGTAAGTTCTGGCCAGATAAAGAAAGAAAGTGACATTTTCTTTCTTGTATTTTTCTTCTATAAAATACCAGAAAGCATGTCCGGCCAAACTGGGATTATTAAAACTGAAGTTGGAAAATCTTTTATATTTACCGCTTAATAATTCACTTTTTAATTCATCATCAAGTGAAGTGTTCCAATGTTCGCCGAGATAAGCAATATATCCATTTGTAAACCAAACAGGTAAATCAAGCAAGGTTTGATTACTGGCCACTTCTCCCAAATCAGAACCAAACAATAAATTTTTTGTAATTACATCAGCTATTCCTTCTCGTATTTGTCTTTTTAAATCTGCATGATTGGCATCAAAATAAATCAGCATTTTATTGTTAACCATTTTTGTGGTGCTTCCTGCACTCATGATATCTGATTCCAGACCAATATTTGTTTGCTGATAATCTTTATAGTCATTAAATAAGATAATATTTACCCTTTTTTGTAAACTGTATTCGGCAGCGGTTTCAATATCAGGCAATTCTTTTTCTGCAACTTGTAATGCATATTTGGCAAGTTCCTGACCACCTTTATAAAAATAAACATTGAAATTTTCGGTGTGGTAATATTGCCACTTGAATTTTTTGAATTGTACCCGGTTCTTTCCAAAAGTAACTGCGTTTACCTGAGAAG
Source organism: Chitinophagaceae bacterium (assembly GCA_947446585.1). Taxonomy (GTDB): domain Bacteria; phylum Bacteroidota; class Bacteroidia; order Chitinophagales; family Chitinophagaceae; genus Ferruginibacter. The sequence goes on from CANFGZ010000082.1 coordinate 4,402, forward strand.
TACCGGTTTGAAATTGAAGAATAAAAATGAATGAGATAAGAAATATTCTGCTGAACTTTGACATGCGCAAATATATATTAATGGGTACTAAATTAGTTGATAAACCTTAATCCTTAAAAAACAATTTAAAAGACAATGTTTCAAATTAAACTATTCGAATTTAGTCCTATTCAGGAGAATACCTACTTACTTTATAATGAGTTTAACGATTGTATAATAATTGATCCCGGTTGTTATTTTGACGAAGAAAAACAAGCACTTAAAAATTTTATCAAATCAAATAATCTCAACCCTAAATATCTGATTAATACCCACTGTCATCTTGATCATGTTTTTGGCAATAAATTCGTAGCAGAGGAATTTAATCTCATCCCTCATATGCATCCTCTTGAAAAAAAATTACTGGATTACGCTCCTACAAGCGGTTTGATGTACAATATGCCTTTCGATAATTATTCGGGGGAACTAAAATATATTGAAGAAGGAGCATTAATTAAGTTGGGCTCAGATGAGCTTATTAGTCTGTTTACTCCAGGTCATAGTCCGGGAAGTTTAAGCTTTTATTGTAAAAAACAATCTTTTGTGATTTCCGGTGATGTGCTTTTTTATCAAAGCATTGGAAGAACCGATTTGCCTGGAGGTAATCTGGAAACTTTATTAACCAGTATAAGAAAACAATTATTTGTTCTGCCGGATGAAACGGAAGTTTACAGTGGCCACGGGCAAAAAACGAGTGTGGGTGAGGAAAAGAGATCAAATCCGTTTTTAAAGTTGTAAAAAAAACAAACTTCTTTTATTCATTCTTTCAAGATCATTAGAAAAGTCTCCACATTTTCAGTTGATTTACAAGCAGTGATATAAAAATCAGGCCCCTGAAAATAAGTTTATGAAACAATGGATTGACATAACTCAATTAATACTCCATTTGTTCCTTTTGGATGCAAAAAACAAACCCATTTATTATCAGCCCCTTTTTTGGGCGCATCACTTAAAAGTACAAAACCTTCTGATGAGAGTCGTTTCATTTCGGATATAATGTCCTCTACTTCAAAAGCAATATGATGAAGGCCTTCTCCCTTTTTTTCAATGAATCTGGAAATAACGCCATTAGGAGTCATGCTTTCGAGCAACTCTATTTTTGTTTGCCCAGTTTGAAAAAATGCGGTTTTAACTTGTTCGGAATCAACTACTTCCGTTTTATAACAAGGACTATTCAACAATTTTTCAAATAAAGGAATGGAGTTATTTAGTTCTTTCACAGCAATCCCGATATGTTCCACTTGCTTCATAAATTTTGATTTAAGAATGAAAAGATGTTTACGAAATGCGTTAAATCGATTTTCAATTATCGTTATAGCTAGCAAAATAAAACCTTTTCCACTAATTTCGCGTTATATACACGTATTAATAAACTTATTATAATTTATGTTGAATCTGCCTATTTATTTAGACAATAACGCTACCACTCCGATGGATCCGAGAGTGTTAGAAACAATGACTCCTTATTTTTTGAATCATTTTGGAAATTCCGCAAGCAGAAATCATCCTTTTGGATGGGCTGCAGAAGAGGCGGTGGATTATGCCAGAGAGCAAGTTGCCAAATTGATTGGAGCTGATCCCAAAGAAATTATTTTTACTTCAGGAGCCACAGAAGCAGATAATCTGGGCATAAAAGGCATATTTGAAATGTATGCCAGTAAAGGAAATCACATAATCACCGCCACAACTGAACACAAAGCGGTACTTGATACCTGCAAACATATTGAAAAACTAGGCGGAGAAGTTACTTATCTGGAAGTTAAACCTGATGGATTAATTGATTTAGCCGAATTGGAAGCAGCTATCAAACCCACAACAATTTTAATAGCCATAATGTATGCCAATAATGAAATTGGTACAATTATGCCGATCAAAGAAATCAGTGCTATTGCCCGCAAACACGGCGTATTGGTTTTTACTGACGGTACACAGGCCGTTGGAAAAATTCCGGTTGATGTAAATAAAGATGGCATCGACTTAATGGCTTTTACTGCACATAAAATGTATGGGCCAAAAGGTGTTGGTGCATTATATGTTCGCAGAAAAAATCCCAGAGTAAAAGTTACGGCACAAATAGATGGTGGTGGACACGAGCGAGGCATGCGCAGCGGAACAATAAATGTACCAGGTGTAGTTGGTTTTGGTAAGGCCTGCGAATTGTGCATGAATGAAATGGAATCAGATACTAAACGAATTATAAAATTAAGAGACAAGTTGGAGGCTTCTTTATTAAAAATCGAAGAATCTTATGTTAATGGAAGTGTAACCCACCGTTTACCGCATGTTGCTAATATTTCTTTTAAACATGTAGAAGGCGAAGGGCTTTTGATGGGCTTTAATAAAAATATTGCTTTAAGTTCAGGATCTGCCTGCACTTCAGCTTCTCTTGAACCTTCTTATGTGTTAAAAGCATTGGGCTTAGGTGATGATCTGGCTCATAGCTCACTTCGATTTGGATTGAGTAGATTTACCACAGAAGAGGAAATTGATTACACGATAAAATCTATTACAGATACTGTTTTGAAATTAAGAGAAATGAGTCCGCTTTGGGAAATGTATAAAGAAGGCATTGATTTAAATTCAATAGAGTGGGCAGCACACTAAAATTTAAAAAGCTTGCCCCGAAACCTCGGGGTAAAAATTAAAAAACCAATTTAGAATAAATAATTTTCAAATTTTCAAATTAATAACATGGCATATTCAGAAAAAGTAATCGATCATTATCAGAATCCAAAAAATGTTGGAACCTTGGACAAATCAAGTAAAAATGTTGGAACCGGACTTGTAGGTGCTCCTGAATGCGGTGATGTGATGAGATTACAAATTGAAGTGAATGGCGAAACAGGTATGATTACTGACGCTAAGTTCAAAACCTTTGGTTGCGGATCTGCAATTGCTTCTTCTTCTTTGGCTACAGAATGGCTGAAAGGCAAAAGTGTTGATGAGGCGTTGAAGATAGATAACATGACTATTGTAGAGGAGCTGAATCTTCCTCCTGTAAAAATTCACTGCTCTGTATTGGCTGAGGATGCTATCAAAGCTGCAATTAACGATTACAGAGAAAAAAATGGAATGGAAAAAATAAAGTTTGAAGAAAGTGTGGTTCACTAATCTTGTTTTAACATGATAGCAACAGACAATAGTATATACATAAGCGATAAAGCAAAGCTAAAAGTTCATCAGTTGATGAAAGATGCCGGTGTAGATGGAGATTCGTCTTATTTTCTTCGTGTGGGCGTTGTAGGTGGTGGATGCAGCGGGTTAAGTTATAAGCTTGATTTTGATAACGAAATAAAACCCATGGATCAAGTGTTTGAAGATAAAGGCATAAAAATAGTAACTGATCTTAAGAGTTTTTTATATCTCGTTAACACAGAACTTGAATTCAGTGATGGATTAAATGGTAAAGGATTTTATTTCAATAATCCTAATGCCAGCAGGAGTTGCGGATGCGGTGACAGTTTTGCCGTTTAGACGGCCCCCTCAATCCCCCAAAGGGGGAAATTCTCAATCAATTATCCTCTGCGCAAACTCATTTCCTCATATTCTCAGTGGTAAAAAAAAAGCCACCCCAATGGGCGGCTTCTAAATTAATATTTTTGAATTTATTATGGAGCAGCGAAAGTTGTTCTTCCTCCTCCAGTTGCAAATGTAGCCAGCATTCTTGTTTTCTGACCAGCAGAGAACATATACATACAAGCATCATCTGTGTAATCCATATAGTTCATTGTCATTTCGATTGGTGTACCTGTGCAAGTTGATTTATGACCAGATGCAGGGCAACCATAATTAGCCGTGTTGTGAGTAGGAGTATCTCCAACTAAATCACTTCCGCAGGTAGCATCACCCCAAATATGACGAAGATTTAGCCAGTGGCCTACTTCATGAGTAGCTGTTCTTCCTTTGTTATAAGGAGCTGTTACAGTACCTGTAGAACCGAAAGCATTATCATCAATTACAACACCATCAGTAGTTGAACTTCCTCCAGGGAATTGAGCATAACCTAAAACACCGCCACTCAAATTACAAGACCATAGGTTTAATTTAGTTGTTGGGCTTGTTGGTGCAATACCACCACCGCTAGATTTTTTACAACCATCGTTTGTTGAAAAACTTGATTTAGTTGTTGATTTACGAATAACGGTATCCAAAACAAATTGGATGTTTGTGTTTCCTGATCTTACAGCAGTGAAAGTAGAAGGGGTTAAACTATAATCAGCATTTGTAGCTCCGTAATCAGCATTTAAAACTGCAATTTGTGATTGAATTTGCGCTAAAGAAATATTTTGAGCAGCTGTTTGATACAATACATTTACAACTACAGGAATAACATAAACTCCATTTACCAATCTTCCCATTTCTGCATTGCTGGAAAATCTTTCAGTTGCCTCTTCGATGGCTTGCATTCTTCCAACCAAAGAAGGATCTTCTTTTATTTGTCTTTGTAATACTTCATAAGAAGCACAATGGCGACCAAATGAAGCAGGTGCATCAGCAACGATGTTACCATCAGTGCCATTCATTTCTGTGAGTGAAGTCTTTTGGCAGCCTATTGCTAATAGGGTACAGCCCATAAAGA
>CANFGZ010000083.1 GCA_947446585.1 Chitinophagaceae bacterium
AATGGGGGAAATGCTTTTGTCTTTAATGGAATATCAGACAATATTCAAGTAATAAATAGCTCTTCATTGAACTTTACAAATAATAATTCAATTACGATTTCATACTGGCTTAAACATGACAATATAAATTTGAACAAATACTTTATTTCAAAATATTCTGGGAATACAAATATTGGACCAGCTTACTCAATGGGCACTGGCTTTACAGGAAATGCTTACTCCTGGTATCAGTACAATTCAAACGCTATCTATGGACGTGATGTTAGAGGAAGTATTACAATGAATGATGGTAACTGGCATTTGTTTACTTCAGTTCTGAGAAATGGCATCAATACCTCAATTTATATTGACGGTATACTTGACAGCAGTGTCCCATTTCCTTCTTACACAAGCATACAAAATAACTTAAACCTATACTTTGGTTGCGGTGCAAATTTTGAACAATTTTATGAAGGCAAACTCGACGACATCCGCATCTACAACCGCGCCCTAACCCAAGAAGAAATCACTTATTTGGCAACGCATTAAAGCAATTGTTATTTATACATTTCTACTCAGTTAAAAAACAAGCATAAAATCGTTTATTCCACTTTTTACATTTTTTAATCAGCATTAAATTTAATTTTTCAATCGAATAACTTCTAAACTATTTGGATGTTGTTCCATTATTAGTTAACTTTAATTTTCTGTAATGCCCTTTAAAAGAAAGTTGTTTTTCTATAAGAATTATTTTTACGATTATTTTAATGAACTGCCGGAAGCGGTTAAAGAAAAAACAGATTATGTGTTGTTTGTGGTGCAATATGCAGAGAGAATTCCGGTTAAGTTTTTCAAGCATATTGAGGGTGTAAATGGGTTATATGAAATAGCCATGAAGATTGTCTCCATTTTTATAAAGAATTGCAATAAAGGCTATACCATGTGACCAAAAACAAACTACATTAACACATGAAATCAGGGTAAATTGTAATGGAAATTGTTATCGGTATTTCTGTTGCAATGACGAAGGAAGCATTATTGTTTTATTCAACGGATTCAACAAGAAAACTCAAAAGACACCACTTAAAGAAATTAGAAAAGCTCAAAAAATCAGGCAAGAATATTATCAAGCAAAATCAAATTCAAAATGAAGACATCGCCTAAAAATATCAAAACCAAAAACATCACTTCTTTCGAGCAGCACCTTAAAACTCGTTATGGCAAAACCGGCTCTAAAAAACGTACCGAATTTGAAATCAAAGCAAAAGCTTTTGCCATCGGAGAAGTAATCAAAGAAGAGCGCCGCCTCGCATCCATGACCCAGGAACAACTAGCCGCCAAAACTGGCACCCGTAAAAGTTTCATCTCCAGAATCGAAAACGGACACAGCGATATTCAACTTTCTACGCTATATAAATTATTGGAGTTGGGATTGGGAAAGAAAGTTTCGTTGAATATTTTGTGATGAGTATGATTATTTTCTTCCGATTCTAAAGTGAAAATGCAGATAAAATATGATGGTTTTCATTCTTTTTTGTTAGTCCACCGTTTAAATGGTGGACTAACAAAAAAAGCGGAATTACCACCGCTGAAAAATGGAATGATTTTTTTGTTTTGAATAAGAAATTCAAATGCCGTAAAAAAACAACACCTATTTAACTGCAATGAAAGTAATACAAGCCAAATACATCAACAACCACATCACCGAGCTGGAATTCGATGACCACAAAAAATATCATCAACTTCTTACCTGCTTTAAAAAATACCCCAACTGCTCCCGATTTCTGGATACTTCATTATTCAAAAATTTCAAAATTGAATCGGACAACATGGTATGGGGTAAAAATTGGGATATAATCTTTACTATAGAAATTTTGTACAACAATATGTTGTAAGCTAGAGCTAGCACTTGTTGATTGTTATAAGAATAAACTATATTTCATTTATCTTGTAGAAATAGAAAAATAAATTGATTTATTAATGCATTAATTTGCAAATAATAATATCTAAAATTCTTTCGCATTGCTAAACCAAGCTTATTTAAATGTCATCAAATAAAAATATAATCACCTTGATTTTGTTTGCTTTAATGCTCCAATCATGCACTTCCTTGTTCATGTCAAAATCATACAAAGAACAACTTGCATCCAATAAAGTAATTTTTGATGACGAAGTTAATTTCCTTGAATTAAAGTCATCAGATACCCTGACGGATATAGGTGCACAAACAGGATTAATCGAAGCATATTATTCTGTCATTATTGACAATTTGCATTTCAATCTTTTAGATACTGATGAAAAATCACTGACACCCAAAAATATTTATAATACTAATAAAATAATAAAAAGACTATACCATAACAACCATCATTACAGTTATGATATCTACTTGAATACAAATGAAAAATTGCCTTTGCCTTCTTTTTATTGCAGTAAAATTTTATGCAGAAAAACGGTTCATGAATTCACTCATTCAGATGATATGATAAATGAAATATACAGGGTATTGCATCCTAATGGAGAACTTTATATTATTGAAACTAATCCTAAAACTTTAAATCAAACAGATAGTATTTGTCATTTCAAACTTCTCCCTTCAGATAGTATAATTTCTATGTTTTCAAAACATGGATTTGTGCTGAAAAAGAAAAAACTTTCAGAGAATAAATTTAATTTCTTTTGCTTCAGAAAAGAAGGATAAATAATTAGTTTCTTTCAAAAAAAACCGGAATAAATTCACATTAGAAGTCAATCCAAAATAAAATTACAATCCTCAAGACACGCTTGTAGTCTGGTGAAAAAATACCCCCAAAAAACCACCTATTTTATCTTATATCTAATTACTGGATAACCCTTGAGCTTCCATAAAAATTTAGTAAAATAAAGATAAATTATCGCCAGAGGTCTGGTGCTTTTTATTTTGAATAGCTTAAGTTCAATTGACGGAAAAAATTTCAACAGTCTTCCATCCAGATTAGCAAATAAATAATTCATTTTCGCGTAATCTTTGCTGCGGATAAAAATCATAAACTCATTTCTGATCTCGTACCTTGTAAACACTAAAAAAAGATTATTGCTTCGATTTGTGTTAAGCCAATTTTCAAAAACTAGATTTGTACGACTGATAACATACTCATGGAGTTTGGCATTATTGGCAGAAGCCTGACCTTCAACTTCCTTTAAGTAAACACTCAAAGGAATTGGGCAATAAACTACAGGTACGACAAGTGATAATGAACAAAAGAAAACCAGGTCCTCATTTATTCTCATTCCTGCAGGGAAACCCGTGGTCTTATTAAATCCCGATTTTGTTATTACAGTGGAGCTCGAGTTGGTAAAAAAATATGGATTTTCAAAATAATTAATTTCCTGTATTTTATCTTTAAATTTCTCGGCAATTCTAAGGTATTCCTTTCCGTTGGAATACCTTAGAATTCCTGCGCAACAATACATTCCTGCGTGAGGGAACATTGCAATAGATTCTTTCATTTTTGTAAGAAACTCCGGTAATAACTCATCATCGCCATCCAAGAATGCGATATATTCATTTTTAGATTCTTCAACGCCTCTGTTTCGAGCAACACTAACACCCTGATTTATTTGATTAACTATTCTTATTCTAGAATCAGTAAAATTCTTTTCAATCACTTCAACGCCATTGTCAGTAGAACCATCATTTACAATCACCACTTCAAATTCAGTGTATGTCTGATTCAAAACCGTTTGCAAGGTATTGACAATCGTATGCGCTTTATTGTAAAGTGGTATTACTATTGAAAACATGAATGAATATTTTATTTTTCAAAAATAGCAGCAACTAAAAAACGAAAGAAAGTTATTTTCAAATCGGCAACATTTCCAATTGTCATGAATAAACATAAATCAAATTCCACTTATTCAATTCCACTTTCTTACAAAGATTTCCCAATCATTTTCCATGTATAAACTCCGCCTTCTAATACTACTCCAAAATAATCAAAAGAACCGGAATCCCTGTCGCCATTAGCATTTAATACAACCGGACCCGTAATTCCATAGTGCTGATTGGCTTCGTTAGTAAAATCTGTTTTTAATTTAGTAAAATCTGAAGTAACATTTGAATAAGAAGAAAGTGTTTTAGCAATAACCCACATCGCATCATAAACAGAAAGTGCATAGGCATCTGGTTCTAATCCGGTATTTGTTCTTATGGTAGAAGCTATTGTTGCCAAATCTGGATTAGGCGTTAACGGTAATCCAAAATTAGGGGCAAAGAAATGAGTGGTTGCAGCAAAATTAGCAGCTGCATTACTGGTTAATAAAATCGAACTCAACACAATGCCATCGCCACCATACCAGTTTACGGAAGAAAATACCGGATCCTGTATCGCCGATTGAAATATATCCTTACACTCATCAAACGAAGCCAAATAAACGCCAACATGATCAACACCAACCGTTGCGGTATATTGTTGAATTTTTGTTCTCAGTGTAGCAAGCAACGTCGTGTAATCATTGCCGGAAGTTGCATAAGGACTAATCGCATCAACCTGTCCACCCAATGCAGTAAATGAGCTTCCTACAGATTGTTGCAGCCCTCTGTTTCCTGCGTCATCTCTCGACATCGTAATCATCACTTGCTTTCCTTCTGCAAACATTGTTTGTGCCATCGCTCTTCCTTCTACAGCATCACCCGGACAAAAACGAAAAATAGCATCACCAGGAATGGCCAAACTAGAAGCCGTGCTACCCTGACTTACTACTAGAATATTATTGTTATCTGCATAAGATTTAATGGCACCCAACTCTGCACTCGATTGTGGTCCGATCATATATTTTACATCATTGGTTGTATATGCACGAACAATGGCATTTTTTGCTAAAACCGTATCAAGCTCGGTGTCATACACTACGGTTGACAAACGAATGAGCGACCCTTTTTCCTCGAGATAATTATTGACATCTATAAGTCCAAGCTTCATGGCTTCTTGAGAAGGAATGCCTAACGAAGACCAATTGCCTGTTAGAGAAAATAATCCGCCAATTTTTATGGTTTGAATGGTAGGGCCGGAATTGTCTTTTTTACAAGAAACAGCGAAGAGGCTAATGACAAGGACTAGTAGTACAAATTGTTTTTTCATTTAGTTTAAAGATTAAAGTATAATTATAGGGGTTAAAAAATATTAAAATATAAAATTCAATTTTTATTCATTGCAATTTTGCTTCCAAAAAAATAGATTCATTTAATTGAAGATCCCAGTTAAACAATCATGACTTTAACTGCATCAATAACTTTCTCAAAATTTCCGGCTTCTTGTCCGCCTGCTGTAGCTAATGTTTTCTGTCCACCACCACCGCCAATAATTAATGGGCCAACAACCTCTTTGATGATTTTATTAGCGTCTAAATTTTTTGCTGCAGCAACGGTTTCACTAATGCCAACAGCAACATAAGCTTTGCCTCCGATATTGCTACACAATACAATCACATGGTCATGCAAATGATGTTTTACATCAAAACACAATTTCTTTAAAGCATCTGCACTGGGCACTTCTACAACCTCTCCAATAAAACTAACGTTATTAATGATCACGTCTTTTGTCAATAATTCATTTCTGATTCCAACCAATTGACGCGCTTCAAGTGATTCAATACGCTTCATCAATGAATTGTTTTCCGACAATAAATTTTCTATTGCTTTTGGTAAATCTTTTGGATTTTTTAAATGCTCTTTTATCAACATTAGTTGCGCCGATTGCTCGTTAATGATATTTTCGGCAGCCTTGCCAGATACGGCTTCTATTCGTCTTACCCCTGCAGCTACTGCGCTTTCGTGCATTATTTTAAAATATCCAATTTCGCCTGTATTTCCAACATGAGTACCACCGCATAATTCAATCGAATACTTAGAATCCATGATAACCACTCTTACCACATCGCCATATTTCTCTCCGAATAATGCCATTGCACCCAAGGCAATAGCTTCATCTTTAGACATTGACTTAATAACTACAGGAACATTTTCTCTGATTTTTTCATTAACCATTTCTTCCACTTTCTTTATTTCCTCATCCGTCATTTTTGCAAAATGAGAAAAATCAAAACGCAATTGTTCTTCGTTAACCATGCTGCCTTTCTGTGCCACATGATTTCCTAAAATGCTTCTCAATGCCGAATGCATCAGGTGGGTTACGCTGTGATGAACTGTGATATTTTTTCTTCTCAGAACATCAACAGATGCTACAACTTCTCCGTTTAACTGAGCAGGAATATTTTCAGCGAAATGTATGATTAAATCATTTTCTTTTTTGGTGTCAATGATATTGATGCGGCTCCCATTTACCGTTAGTGTGCCTGAATCGCCAACTTGTCCACCGCTCTCTGCATAAAATGGAGTGGTTTCTAAAACAAGCTGATATAATTCTTTTCCCTTTCCTTTTACTTTTCTGTAACGCAGCAAACTGGTATTGAGTTCCAGTGTATCATATCCTGCAAAACCTTTGCTGTCGCCTTCTTTTACCAACTGCCAGTCTTCTGTATCCAGTGCAGTTGCGGCACGGCTTCTGTCTTTTTGAACCTGCATTTCTTTTTCAAAACCTACCTCATCAACCAATAAATTATTTTCCTGTGCAATTAAAATGGTAAGGTCGATTGGAAATCCAAAAGTATCCAGTAATTCAAACGCATCGGCACCGCTGATTTTATGATCAGCAGAAGATTTTGACTGTGTAATTACCGTATCAATTCTTTTTAAACCTTTATCTAGTGTTCTTAAAAATGCTTCTTCTTCTTCTTTGATTACTTTTCCAACAAAATCCTGCTGCTGAATTAATTCAGGAAAAACATTTTCAAATTGTTTGGTAATCACCGGCAGCAATTGAAATAATAAAGGCTGTTTGTAGTCGAGATAAGAATAATAATATCTTACGGCTCTTCTTAAAATTCTTCTGATTACATAACCGGCACCTGTATTTGAAGGCAATTGTCCATCAGCAATAGTAAAAGATATAGCCCGAATATGATCCGCTAAAACCCTAAATGCAATACTTTCTTTATCATCTGATTTCTGGTAAACTTTACCGGTAATACCTTCAGTAGCTTTTATCGTTTCACTGAAAATATCAGTATCGTAATTACTTTGTTTTTTTTGTATCACTCTAACCAATCTTTCAAATCCCATTCCTGTATCTACATGTTTTGCAGGCAGAGGTTCGAGGCTTCCGTCTTTTTTTCTGTTGTACTGGATAAATACATTGTTCCAGATTTCAATTACCTGAGGATGGTCGTTATTGACCAATGTTTTTCCATCAACTGCTTTTCTTTCTTCATCCGAACGGCAATCCACATGTATTTCAGTACAAGGTCCGCAAGGTCCGGTATCACCCATTTCCCAGAAATTGTCTTTTTTATTTCCTAACAAAATTCTGTCGGCATCAATCCATTTTTTCCACTCGGCTGCGGCTTCATCATCAACAGGTATATTTTCTTTTTTGTCTCCTTCAAACACAGTCACAAATAAACGGTCTTTATCTAGTTTATAAACTTCGGTAAGTAATTCCCAGCTCCAGGCTATGGCTTCTTTTTTAAAATAATCGCCAAAACTCCAGTTGCCCAGCATTTCAAACATGGTATGGTGGTAAGTATCCACACCCACTTCTTCAAGATCATTATGTTTTCCACTCACCCGCAAACATTTTTGTGTATCGGCAATACGGGGAGAAGGGGCTTTTTTATTTCCCAGAAAATAATCCTTAAATGGGTTCATCCCGGCATTAGTGAATAAAAGGGTAGGGTCGTTTTTTACCACTATAGGAGCAGAAGGTACTATAGCATGTTGTTTTGATTTAAAAAAATCAAGAAAATCCTGCCTGATTTCGGATGCCGTCATCATGTTTTAGTTGTTTGAATGCGTTGATTATTGCCAATTATGGGGTTATATTTGTAAACAATTTTAAATAGAAAGGCCCCACAACATTATTGGGCTGCAATTTAATGATTAACGATGAGTTTTAATGCCGTCCTTAATCAGAATTGACCACAATGAAAAAAATAAAGTACTTCTACAATACGCATACATTACGATACGAAAAACTCGTAACCCCGCTTCGTGTCAAATTGTTGCGTTTGTTTGGATTTCTTTCTGGATTACTAGTGGCCTCTGCAATTGTAATTTATCTCTATCTCCGTTTTTTTCCACAGCCTACGGATATTGAATACCGCCGAAAATACGAGTTGCTTAAAGACAATTACAATCAGGTAAATGATAAAGTAAAGGTGCTCCAACAGCAAATGTCTGCTTTGGAAAAAAGAGATAATGATGTGTACCGTTCAATATTTGAAGCCAACCCTCTACCAGATAGTGCTCGTGCCAAACTGATTGAGCAACATAAAGAGATAGAGAAAATAAAGGAAATGGATGAATTTGAACTGGGCAAGGACATTACCAACCAGTTGAACAACATCAGTGCAAGGGTGGTTTTTCAGCAAAAAAGTTATGATAATATTTCGGTGCTGATTAAAACGCAAGACGTTAAATTGGCTAGTATTCCTGCTATACAGCCCGTTAGCAATAAGCAATTAAACCGCATTGCCAGTGGCTATGGCATGAGAATCGATCCAGTTTATGGAACACCCAAAATGCACAAAGGCCTCGACTTTACTGCGCCTCAGGGGACGCCTATTTATGCAACAGGCAATGGAGTTGTTATTACCGCAGGTGCTTCCGGGAATGGCTTTGGTAATCATGTGGTAATTAACCATGGCTACGGATATGAAACGTTATACGGCCATATGTTTAGAATTAAAGCCAGAGTGGGGCAGCGTATAAAACGTGGTGAAGTAATAGGATGGGTGGGCAGTACCGGAAAAAGTACCGGACCTCATTGCCATTATGAAGTACATATCAACGGGCAGGAAGTAGATCCCGTTTACTTTTTTTATAATGATCTAAATGCCGAACAATACGACCGTTTATTGAAACTTGCTGCCAACGGCAGTGCAAAAAGTTTTGATTAA
>CANFGZ010000084.1 GCA_947446585.1 Chitinophagaceae bacterium
ATCAATTGCTGCCGCAATATTACTGGGAGAAGGAGGAGCCAAACTTTTAGAGGAAATAAATTGGGAGCCGGAGTTGTTTCATTTAAATGAGTCTCATGCTTTACCACTGGGGTTTTATCTATACGAAAAATATAAAGACATCAATGAAGTAAAAAAAAGGCTCGTATATACTAATCATACTCCGGAGGATGCAGGAAATAAAAAAACAAATATTACATTCTTAGATAAAATGGGATATTTCTGCGATGTACCCACTGCCGAAATAAGAGCCATATCAAAAAATCAAGGTGAGGAAATGGATCATACCCTTATGGCGCTAAGGCTTTCAGGAAAATCTAACGGCGTTTCTGAAATACATAAAAATACATTAGATAAAATGTGGGATAAAAATGAAAATATATGTGACATCATTTCCATTACCAATGCGCAAAACTTTTCTTATTGGCATGATAAAGAACAATACAACGGCTTGAAAAATGAATCATTGGATGAACTTAAGAAAATAAAAAAAGTAAAAAAAAGAATTTTGTTCGAAATTGTTGCTGATCAATGCGGAGAAATTTATGATGAAAATATTTGCACCATTGTTTTCGCTAAAAGATTTGTAGGATATAAAAGGCCTGATTTATTTTTTCATGACATTGATAGATTCGAACGTCTTGTTTCGAATAAAGAAAGGCCAATTCAAATTATATGGGCCGGCAAACCTTATCCAATGGATTATAATGGGATTGGTGTTTTTGATAAAATTGTGGATATCTGTAAAACTCACAACAACTGTTCAATTTTAGTTGGCTATGAACTCAGTTTGTCGAAAATATTAAAAGGCGGGGCCGACATTTGGTTAAATAATCCCAGAATGTACCATGAAGCATCTGGTACCAGTGGAATAGCCGCTGCAATGAATGGAGCACTAAATGTAGGATTGCCGGATGGATGGTTTCCCGAATTTGCAAAAGATAAAATAAACTCATTTGTAATTCCTACTTGCGATTTATCTCAACCAGATCATGTACAAGATGATTTAGATGCTGCAAGTTTATATCATTTACTAGAAACTGAGTTACTGCCTTTATATTATGATTACCCTACTAGATGGAATGAAATTGTAAAAGCTGGGATGGAAGACATTATACCCTATTTCGACAGCAATCGTATGGCTCACGATTATTATACAAAATTATACAGTCCAGTCACTAAAAAATAAACATGAACACAAGTAATCATTACACACAATTAAACAGTGCAAAACTGATTAGCGGTGGTCATGAATATTTTGATTTTCTTAAGAAACTGATAAACGGTGCTAAACAAACACTGCATATTCAAACCTATATTTTCAGTGATGATTACACCGGAACAATGATTGCAGAACAACTAATCATTGCTGCCAAAAGAAATGTGCAAGTATTTATTATTGCAGATGGAGTAGCTTCAAAATCACTGAATCAAAACTTTATCACTTCTCTTGAAAATGCAGGAGTACATTTCAGATTTTTTGAACCCTTATTCAAAAATAAAAAATATTATTTAGGCAGGCGACTGCATCATAAAATCATTACAGCAGACAACCGTTATGCTTTAGTTGGAGGCATAAACATTGCAAACAGATACAATGATATGCCTAAAGAAAAAGCCTGGCTTGACTATGCCGTTGTTGTTGAAGGAGAAATAGTATCACAAATAAATGATTACTGCAGAAGTGTATGGGATGGATTTTCATTTACCGATTTACCTGAAAAAGAGATTAATTATAATTTTTCAGATTTAATCCCACATGATAATCGATGTGAAATTAGAATGAGAAGAAACGACTGGATGTGGCATAAAAATGAAATTTCAAGTTCTTACATTGAAATGCTTCACCAGTCAAAAAAAGAAGTAATTATTTTATGTAGTTATTTTATACCTGGAAAAGTAATCAGAAGAATCTTGTCTCATGCAGCAGAAAGAGGAGTTAAAATAAAAGTAATTACGGCCGGTCCTTCAGATGTATGGATTGTAAAAAAAGCGGAAAGGTGGCTTTATGATTGGCTGCTAAGAAACAAAATAGAATTGTATGAATATCAAAATAATGTGTTGCACGGAAAATTAGCAGTATGTGATCAAGAGTGGGTTACTATTGGATCTTATAATATTAATAACTTAAGTACTTATGCAAGCATTGAATTTAATCTAGATATTAAAAGTAATAATTTAGCAAAAACTGTTTATGATACTATGGAAAATGTAATCAATCAAGATTGTCTTCCTGTCACAAAAGAAACACATAAAAAATTAAATAACCCTTTTAAGCAGTTTACCAGATGGATATCATATCAGCTCACCAGAGCAACATTAAAAATGTTTACCTTTTACTTTAAACAAAAACATTAGTAGTTAAATACTCTGTGAAAAAATATATTAAATTCATTTTTGTTCCAGCCCATAAATCTTCCTCTCTGAACCACGAGCCGACTTTCTTCGGAGTGCTCGAGGTAATAATGAAATACAAAATGGTTTCGAGCCAAATGCCATCCCAGTATCTGACCAAATCTTAAGTCATTAAAAACAAGCGTATCGTGCCATTTTTCAATAGTGTAATAATTCTTGGAAAATCTTATCAGCTTTTGTAATTCTTCGTGATCGGAAACGTCTTTTAATAAATATTTATTTTGAGGAAAGTAATTAAATTTGATGCTATTTTTTTTATCAAACAAAGAATAGAAGCCAACATAAAATCCATCTCTATCATTTACTACAATATACCAAAGCCAATTCTGTAAGGGCGCCGGAGTGGTGAAATATTTTTGCTTAGAAAGATGCTGAAGGTCTAAATTTTGCTTTACAATATTATCAATTTTCAATTTATTGATAGAGCAATAACTCAAATATACAACAGGAATATAAACCCCAAATTTCCACCATTTTTTTCTTCTAACATCATACTTACCAAGAAAGATCAATACCACAAATGAAATTATAGTGGGTATAGAAAAAAAAGGATCAGCAACATAAAGAATATTAAATGAGAAGCGATGATGACTAAAGGGCTCAAACCAACCTATACCATAATTATTGAAAGCATCAATAAATAAATGAATAAATACTTCTGTCAAAAAAAAAGCAATCCATTTATAAAAAGAAATATTTTGAGGCTTATGAACGTTGTTGGCTATCAGCGCAAAAACGGGCACAATTAATATTGCAAATAATAAAGAATGAGTAAAGCCTCTGTGAGCCAATAACGATTCGGAACTGTTGAGCCATAAAGAAGAAATAAAATCTATATCGGGAATACTTTGAGCTAAAGCTCCCCATATCATTGCTTTTTTTCCAAATCCTTTTTCGAAGAAGGCCTCGCCTACACAAGCTCCAATAGCAATATGAGTAAGCGAATCCATACTTGTATATTTTTATTTATTGTGTGCAATGAACACGGGCATATCGAAATTTTTTACAAGTGCATCGGCCATACTTGATTTAAACCATTTAGACAACATTGTTCTTCTGTAAGCGCCAAGAATAGACACAAAATTCAATTTTTCTTTTTGAAGATGATCAATAATTTCCACTTCTGGAATTCCTTTTAAAACAGTATAAGAAACATTTTCATAATGCCTTCTGATGAATTCTTTTACCAGTCGGTTTTGCGGAAAATGATCATCAGAACCTAATGTCTTTACTAGTAAAACTTCTATGGGTAAATTTCTAAATGATGGAAAAAGATAATTAAACATTTTTAAAGCATACACAGAATTAGCTTCGCCATCAAAAAGAAATATAATTTTTTTTATGTCGTAATATTTTTCGGGAGTTAGTAGTACAGGGCATTGAGTATTACTCAATAAATCTTTAATAAAACGGGATGGATATTTCTCTTCATGATGTACAAAGTTCTCATTATTATTAATGATTAACAAGTCGGCATAAATGGTTTCATTCAGCAACTCCTGAATGGCAATATGCTCGTCATGATGTATACTAAAATTTAAACCGGCCTTTTGACAGGAATCTTCGAAGGTTGTTGATGCATTTTTTCTGGCAAGCTGATCTTCATGTTTTAATCTGCTAACCTTTTGTTCTGACAATCCGTCTTCTAGTATTAAATCATAAATCTTATAACTTGTATAAGTTTTATCATCTAAGAAAACGCCTGTAAGATAGGCCCCTTCTGATGTAGAAAGATAAATAGCATAATCATTTGTACTTCCAGAAAACTTCAATCCATCGAATGCAGCAATGTATTTATTCATAAAATAAATTTATAGGCTCACATACGAGGATAAAAAAAACTATTATTTATGTCCGATAAAAACAGGAAGGCTGTGTTCTTTTATGATATCAAGAACAAAACTTTTTTTGAACATTTGCATAAAAGTAGAGCGAGAAAATGAACCGGCAACTAAAATTGCTGATTTTTTTTCATTGGCCCAAGTACTGAAATATTTCTTTGATTCAAGATCAATTTTAGAAATGGTTAAATTTGAAAAATGGCGACTAGCTAATTCCTCAATATAAGCTTCATCCGGAATTTTCTCATCACTTTCGGAACTTGCAAATGAAATTAATGTTGAATTTTCTGAGAATTCAGGGAGTAGATATGCGAATTGTTTTATTGCAAATACTGATGATTCATGACCATCATAGCAAAGTATATTAATCGTAGGAAAAGTATACTTTTCAGGAACTACAATCACGCCGCATTCAATATTATGAAGGGCTTCTTTTAAATAATTGTTAGGTTCTCCGCTACCCATATTCTCGTAAAATCTTTCGCTGCCAATTATCAATAAATCTGCAAATCTTGACTCTTTTCTTAACTCCGGAAGTGCCAGGTCATTAAAATCTTTATGCACTCTATATTCAATATTATGCTTAACACAAAGCTTTTCAAATTTGTCTACGTTCTCTTCAATAATATCATTATTAGATTCCGAAGTGGTACCTATCATCATTGGCGCCCCTACTCCATCTGCATAACTCCATAAATTGGCAAAGTTGGTTTGTGGCAAAAAAACACCGGTCAATAAAATAGGATTCATCTCGTTAAGTTTCTTTGCAAAATCAAAAGAAGCATCTGAAAAATGGGTACCATCAAAGGCTAGTAATATTTTTTTCATAATAATATTTTTACAAACATAATTTAAGTAAAGACATCAGCAAAATGATTCAAATCAATTTAATCATTGTCTGATATCATCATATCAATCACTCAAAATACGAACATTTGAAGGAAATCAAATAAACTAAATTATAAAAAATGAAAGTAATATTCTACAGTACAAAGGTCTTTGAAATAGAACCGATAAGAAATGCCAATAAGAATGGATATAAATTATCATTATTTTCGGATCCATTGAATATGAGTACGGTAGAATTAGCAAGAGGGCATGATGCTGTTTGTGTGTTTACAAATGACGATGTCTCTGGTGAAGTACTTAAAAAACTTAGCCTGATGGGTATTAAGAATCTGGCAACACGGGCAGTAGGATATGACAACATTGATGTTGAAGCTGCTAAACAATTAAAAATTGCTGTCGCTAATGTTCCGGATTACTCACCCAATGCAGTAGCAGAACATGCAATAATGATGATGCTTTCATTGATAAAGAAAAACAAAACCACTGAAGCTCAAATTCAAAAACAAAATTTTTCGATCGATAATATAATAGGATCAAATGTCCAAGGAAAAACAATAGGTCTAATAGGCACAGGAAAGATTGGATCTACAATGGCAAAATTGCTAAATGGATTTGATGTTAAATTACTGGCCTATGATTTAAAAATTAATACCGAATTAAAACGACTTTACAATGTTACCTATTTAGACCTGGAATCTTTATGTAAGCAATCGGATATCATAACCATTCATCTGCCATTGAATGCCAAAACAAAGTATCTGATAGACGACCATTTGCTCAGCAAAATGAAATACAAAGTAATCATCATTAATACGGCCAGAGGTTCTATAGTAAATACATCAGATTTAATAAAACATTTGAAATCCAAGCAAATTGGAGGATACGGTATGGATGTTTATGAATTTGAAAGAGGTGTTTTTTTCTTTAATCATGAAAACAATCCGATTAAGGATAAATTATTACTTGAATTGATTTCATTGAAAAACGTTTTAGTTACTCCTCATCAGGCTTTCGCTACAGATGAAGCTATATATAATATTGCAAATACAACATTTCATAATTTATATTGCTGGGAAAATAATATTCATTCTGAAAATGAAATTAATTCAAATACCAATGAAATTAAAACCCATTTGGCCGTTTTATGAAAAACACATCGTCAATAAATATTTTTTTAAAAGAAGTGGGTGAAACCTCTGGATTTGGATGGAGATTTTTGACACAATGGTTCAGGCCAAGATATGAAATCAAAGAATTTATAAAACAGTGTTACATTATCGGCTACAAATCTCTACCGCTAATCGGACTAACCGGCTTCATTATGGGATTGGTGTTAACCATGCAACTAAGACCTACAATGGTTGATTACGGTGTTGAATCGCAGATACCCGCCATTGTAGGTATTGCTATTATCAGAGAGATTGGCCCTGTAATTACGGCGTTGATTTTTGCAGGAAAGATTGGTTCGAGCATAGGTGCTGAACTGGGATCAATGAAAGTAACAGAGCAAATAGATGCTATGGAAGTGAGTGGTACCAATCCATTTAAATATCTCGTTGTCAGCAGAATTTTAGCAACAACTTTTATGTTACCTGTTTTGGTCATTTTAAGCGATACCATTTCTCTTTATGGCGCTTATTTGGGAGTGAATATTAGGAATGTAACCAGTTTTCAACTTTTTTGGATTCAGGTATTTGATTCGCTATCATTTAATGATGTACTTCCAGCTTTTATCAAAACATATTTCTTTGGATTTGCTGTTGGTCTTATCGGATGTTATAAAGGTTATAACAGTAATAAAGGAACGGAGGGCGTAGGAAAAAGCGCAAATTCTTCAGTTGTAGTTTCCTCTGTATTAATTTTTATTATTGATTTACTTGCAGTTCAAATCACCGATTTATTAGGATTTAATTAGTATAAAACTAATGAGATGATTGAAAATGATCAAAACAATACTATCGTTTTAAAAATCCGAAATTTAAATAAAGCATTCGGCGATAATAAAGTACTTTCTGATTTCAATCTGGAGCTCTATAAAAATCAAAATATTGTTGTGTTGGGAAAATCGGGATCAGGAAAATCCGTTTTAATAAAATGTATTATTGGATTATTAAAACCTGATTCTGGAAGTATAGAGATATTCAATAAAAATTCACTCGATTTAAATACTGATGAACTGGATAAAATAAGAGCTAAAATCGGATTCCTTTTTCAGAGCAATGCGCTTTATGATTCAATGACGGTTCGCGACAATCTTGAATTTCCTTTAAGAAGACATTGGATTAGCTACTCACAAGATGAGATTCAAAAAATGGTCGTTCAGGCTTTGACTGATGTTCAATTAGCCCATACAATAGATATGATGCCTGTTGAATTATCGGGTGGAATGAGAAAAAGAATTGCATTGGCCAGAACATTAATTCTCAAGCCAGAAATAATCCTTTATGATGAGCCTACTACAGGACTTGATCCCATTACCGGAAAAGAAATCATTAATCTTATGGTTGAGATTAAAAACAAATACAATACGTCATCTCTAATCATTTCTCACGATATTAAATGTGTAAAATATGCCAGTGATAATGTTATTATTTTACTCGAAGGAAAATGTTACGCCAGTGGAAAATATGAAGATCTTATCTTAAGCAAAGATGAAAAAGTAAAACAATTTTTTGAATAATCAGTAATGTAGCAATTATGAAAAATATTTTTTTTAAAAATGTAAAACTTGGAGTATTTGTACTTTCTGGATTATTATTGTTGATATTATTGTTATACATGATTGGAAGAAACAGAAACATGTTTGGATCTAATTTTAATTTGAGAGCAAGATTTGAAAACGTACAGGGATTGAAGGCAGGCAACAATGTCAGATTTTCAGGAATTGATATTGGAACTGTAAAAGAAGTTAAAATCATAAATGACACTTTAATGGAAGTTGAAATGATTATTGACAAAAAAGTAAAAAATATTTTAAAGAAAAATGCAATTGTTTCTATTACTACTGATGGATTGGTGGGTAATAAAATTGTAAATATTACTGCCGTTAAATCTCCTTCATTATATGCTGAAGAAAATGATATTCTTCCTTCAAAGAAATCTATTGATACAGATGTAATGTTAAGAACACTATCAAAAACAAATAACGATATCGCTGAAATTGCCAATAATCTCAAATTAACAATAAACAAACTCAATAGCAGCGAAGGATTATGGACTTTGCTCAATGACAAAACGATATCAAAAAATATAGATAATGCACTTGCGGAAGTCAATTCGGCGAGCAACAATATTAATAATATCTCTAGAGACATCAGAACTATAACTAAAGACATTAAAAAAGGTAAAGGCACAATTGGAAAATTAATCAGAGATACTTTACTGTCAAAAACAATAGAAGAAGCCGTAAATAATATAAAGAATGCGGGTGTGAATATTTTGAAATTAAGTAGCGATCTGGATAATACTGTATTAAATATTGATACAATAATCAACAACGGTGAAGGCACTGTTCATGCTTTGATGAAAGACTCCGGCATTGTAATTAAGATTAATAAATCGCTCGATAATATTCAGGAAGGGAGCAAAGGATTTAGCGATAATATGAATGCGCTTAAACATAATATTCTTTTCAGAGGCTATTTCAGAAAATTAGAAAAGTCAAGACAAAAACAATAATCATTTATACTTCTGCTTTAGATCATTTTATACCCTCATTAATGATGCTACATTTGTTTTGGGTTTTTCATATAGGATATTGGATAAAAAACGAGCCGGATTTCTATCCGGCTTTTCTTTTTTAAAACAAGTCAAAATATCAGTGTCACCTTTATTTCTGATGATC
>CANFGZ010000085.1 GCA_947446585.1 Chitinophagaceae bacterium
GACCATTTTTTTGACGCAGTGTCCCATCTGAAATTCATGGCTCTTAAATTATAGACTACTTTATTATTGACGACACGCTGTACGGATAAATTTGTTCCACTCTTACTCACGGTATCGTATCCTTTGATACCCGCATAAGTATTGGAATCAATTCTGAAATAAACATTCTGTTTGTAAGTAGAGTTCAGTGGATTAGGGGCCACATTTACATCGATGTATTTTTTTACAAATTCAGCCCATTTTCTATTTGCATTAGGAACAACATATTTATACCCAAACCATAAGGTGAGCGACAGTACCAGTCCGCCAATAAAGTATGGAAACAAAAATCTCCTAAAACTGACTCCGCTGCTTAATATGGCAACAATTTCTGAATTTCCCGCCATTTTAGCGGTAAAGAAAATAACTGAAATAAACACAAACAAGGGAAATAACATGGCATCAATTCGTGGAATGAGGCCAAGATAAAAATCTGAAAAAATGCGGGAAGCGGATAATCCTGATTTCGCAAAATCCTCCGTGTGTTCGCTCATGTCTATAACAACAACGATAGCGGTAAATAAAAAAATACAAAAAATGAAGCTGGTAAAATATTTATAAAGTATGTATCTGTCTAATTTCTTCATTTGTACCTGCAAGTTAAATCAAATATTACGAAGCGATTTAATTATGAGAAGGAAGAATTGACCTTATTAAAAATTCCATTAGCGGCAAGCCAGCCTGTAGTCCATGCATTCTGAAAATTAAACCCACCAGTGATTCCATCAATATTGAGCAATTCGCCCGCAAAAAACAAACCAGGAATAATTTTACTTTCCATGCTTCCGGATTCAACTTCTGCAAGATTTATTCCTCCTGCGGTTACAAATTCTTCTTTAAAAGTTGTTTTGCCTTTTGCATGAAATTCCTGTCCACACAAAATCTTTATCAGTTTATTTTGTTCTTTTGCTGGCAAATCGGCCCATCTTAATTCTTCTTTTATATCACACTGGCTAAGTAAGTATTCCCATAACCTAGAAGGCAGTCCAAACGGATTTCGGTTGTAAATTTTTTGAGTGGCAATATCGAATCTTAAGAGACTGATTTTGGATTTTAAGGTCTGTTCGTTGAAATCAGAAATCCAATTCACTATAAAATTAAAATCGTAATTGTTATTAGCCAAATCTATAGCGCCATAAGCAGATAGTTTTAAAATTGCAGGTCCGCTCATTCCCCAATGGGTGATTAATAGATTTCCCTGCTGTTGCAATTTTGTTCCAGATATTTTCAATGTAACATTGGGAACCGTAATTCCCATTAGCGCTTTTATTTTATTATCCGGAATATTGAAAGTAAATAATGAAGGAATTGGTTTTGAAATGGTATGACCAAGTTGAATCAGCCAATTATAATGTTCTGTTTTGGGAAAACCTCCACAAGCAAGGCAAATATAGTTAGTAGAAATTATTTTTTTATTATTTAAAACAATATCAAAACTGTTATGAATAGACGCAAAATCATTTGACGAAGACTTTATTTCTTTAGCATCTGCGTTCATCATGATTTCAACCTTATATTTTTCGGCTTCAGTTAACAAACAATCAATAATGGTTTGAGAAGAATTAGTAACTGGAAACATTCTGCCATCAGATTCTGTTTTTAACTCTACCTGTCTTTCTTTGAACCAGTTGATGGTGTCTTTTGTATTAAAATGATAAAAAGACTTTTTTAAAAACGCAGCACCTCTAGGATAATTTTTAATGAGTTCACTGATACTGAAACAGGAATGTGTTACGTTACATCGGCCTCCCCCACTGATTTTTACTTTACTCAACAGCTTCGTACTTTTTTCCAGTAAAATAACTTTCAATGCCGGACTTAATCTGGCTGCATTAATAGCACAAAAAAATCCTGCTGCACCTCCACCAATTACTACAAGTGTTTTTTGTTGGGTCAATTTATTAACAGTTTAAGGGTTGAACCAGCGAAGCGAATTAACCTAATTAGTAACTCCAGGTTAAATTTATATTTTTCTTTTCGACAATTTCTATTTCTTCGAAAGAGGTAAGTATATCCGGCTCTGATTTAGTGATACATACATCATGTTCGAAATGGGCAGAAGGCTTTCTGTCTTTTGTAAGTACAGTCCATCCATCATCTAAATGAGACACTTCTTTTACCCCCATATTTATCATAGGTTCTATGGCAAGTACCATTCCTTCTTTCAATTTGGGCCCAGATCCTTTTTTCCCATAATTAGGAACTTGAGGATCTTCATGTAGATCCCGACCCAATCCATGACCTACAAGCTCTCTTACTACACCATAGCCATATTTCCTTTCGGTATGCTCCTGTATTGCAAATGCGATATCTCCAATGCGGTTTCCTTGTCTTGCTTTATCAATTCCTAAATACAAAGATTCTTTAGTAACTCTTAATAATTTTTTTATATCCTCCGATACCTCACCTATCGCATAGGTATATGCGCTGTCTCCATGAAATCCATTTTTGTACACGCCAATATCAAGAGAAATAATATCTCCTTCTTTTAACTCGTGAGCCCCAGGAAAACCATGTACAACCGCTTCATTCATAGAGATACAAGTAGCATATGGAAAGCCATGATAATTTTTGAAGGAAGGGATAGCTCCGGAATCCAGAATAAATTGCTCTACGATATTATTAATCTGCATCGTGCTAATGCCGGGTTTTAATAAACCAGCAATTGCCGCATGAGCTTTCCCTACCAGCAAGCAGGAATGACGCATGATTTCAATTTCTTCTCTTGTTTTATATTTTATCATCTGTTATTTGAAATTAAAACAAACCCCAACGATATTATCGCCGGGGCTGCCTTTTAAATTCTTTATTTTAAAATATTACATTCCAGATGCAACGGCTTGTCTTCCTTGAATTCTTCCACTGTTCATTAAACCATCGTATTGACGCATGAGCAACTGAGTTTCAATTTGCTGTAAGGTATCTAAAATTACCCCAACCATAATCAACAATGAAGTACCTCCGAAGAAGCTTGAAAAGCCCTGTTGCATACCAAATACCAATTGGAATATACCTGGTAAAATACCTACTAAAGCGAGCAAAACAGCTCCTGGCAAAGTAATTCTATCCATGATGGTACCAATATAATCCGCAGTGGGCTGACCGGGTTTTACACCAGGTATAAATCCATTGTTTCTCTTTAACTCATCCGCCATTTGCTTAGGGTTAAATATCAACGCTGTGTATAAAAAGGTAAAAGCAATAACGCATACTGAATACACAATCATGTAAACCACACTGGTATGATCAGTAAAATATCTGGCCCAACCTTCACCTGTGAAACCAGAGAAGATTGTAGGCAAGAATAAAATTGCTTGAGCAAAAATGATTGGCATAACCCCTGCCGCATTAACCTTCAATGGCAAGAAATTACGGGCTCCACCCATTTGACGATTTCCAACTACTTGTTTTGCATATTCAACAGGTACTTTTCTTGTACCTTGAACCAGCATAATTAATCCCATAATAATTCCAACTAGGAATAAAATTTCAACCAGCATAAGTAACAATCCTCCTGCCCCTCTGTTAGCGATTCTTGCAGACCACTCTTGTCCAATTGCCTGAGGAAAACGGGCAAGGATCCCTATCATGATAATAATTGAAGTTCCGTTACCCAAACCTTTATCTGTAATTTTTTCGCCTAGCCACATAACAAATAAAGTTCCTACAGTTAATACAACTACTGTTGAAACCCAGAAGAATCCGCTATAAGCTTCGATAATCGCTTCAGCATTGGCCGGACTTTTCAGATAACCAATATAAGCCGCTGCCTGAAAAGCAGTAACCAATACGGTAAGATATCTTGTCCATTGATTGATTTTTTTTCTGCCACTGTCACCTTCTTTTTGAACCTTAGCCATTTGAGGAACAAGAATAGTCATTAGCTGCATAAATATGGAAGCCGAGATATAAGGCATAATTCCTAATGCAAAAATTGAAGCTTTTGAAAAAGCTCCTCCAACAAAAGCATCCAATAATCCGAGAACACCGCCGCTGGCACTGTTGGATAAATTGGTTAATTTATTGGGATCGATTCCTGGGAGTACGATATAAGAGCCTAAACGATAGATAAACAACAACATCAATGTAAAAGTGATTTTGTTGCGCAAATCATCTATGCTCCAAATATTTTTTAAAGTTGTAATGAATTTCTTCACAGAATTTAATCAGTTTATTTTTTCAAAAATGTAATAGGCGCATTTTCAGCGCCGTACAAATATCGGGAAATTATTTCACTATTTCTATAGTTCCACCAGCTGATTCTATAATGGATTTTGCTTTAGCACTTACCGCATTTACTTTAAATGTAAAACTACCTTTTAATTCTCCATTACCAAGAATCTTTACATGGTCTGTTTGGCTAATAAGTCCGTTTACATAAAGGTTGCTTAATGTAAATTCTTTAATGCCATATTTTTCAGCATAATGGTCAATCATTCCAACATTAATAACTTTGAACTCTACTCTGTTGATGTTAGTGAATCCACGTTTTGGAATACGGCGTTGGATTGGCATCTGTCCACCTTCGTGAGCTTTTTTACTTTTGTAACCGGCACGACTTTGTCCGCCCTTATTACCTTTTGTAGAGGTTCCCCCTTTTCCGCTTGCTTCACCACGTCCTAAACGTTTTTCTTTGTGTGTAGCTCCTGTTGCGGGTTTTAAAGAATGTAATTTCATTTTTATTTGATTTTATACTTACGGGGAATCGCCCCTCGCTTTTATTAATAAATGATAGCCGGTAATGAAATTATTTTCTGGAAAAAAGTAGTCCAAGAAATAATTGCAGGATATCTGATTATGCTTCTACTACTTTCACTAGGTGGTTAACTTTAGTAACCATCCCTAAAATTTGAGGTGTAGCTTCTACTTCAACAGTTGCATTTATTTTTCTCAAACCTAATGCTTCCATTGTTCTTTTCTGACGCTCTGATCTGTCGATTACACTTTTAACCTGTGTTATTTTTATTTTTTTCATAAAAAAAATCTTAATGATTGGAATGAAACTTTTTTATCCGTTGAACACTTTTTTCAAAGACACATTTCTTGTTTTAGAAACAGAAATAGGCTCACGAAGACTAGCTAATGCTTTGAATGTTGCTTTAACCACGTTATGTGGATTAGCAGATCCCAGGTTTTTAGCCAATACGTCGGTAATACCTGCAAACTCCAGAACTGCACGCATGCTACCTCCGGCGATTACCCCTGTACCATGAGCGGCTGGTTTTATCAATACTTTTGCAGCTCCTTCTTTACTAAGTTGCTCATGAGGAATAGTACCGTGCATTACCGGAACTTTAATTAAGTTCTTTTTTGCATCTTCAATTCCTTTGGTAATTGCTTCCTGCACTTCTTTCGCTTTGCCCAGACCGTGTCCTACAACACCGGCCTCGTTTCCAACAACAACCAATGCTGAAAAGCTGAATGCACGGCCTCCTTTGGTTGTTTTAACAACACGATTGATGGCCACTACTTTCTCTTTGAGTTCGAGGTCGCCAGCTTTCATTTTATTTACAGTTACGTTTGACATTTACTTGAATTGATTATTGATTAAAATCTTGTTTTTATTTTTTCTTAAAAATCCAGTCCACCTTCTCTTGCTCCATCGGCTACGGCTTTAACGCGACCGTGGTATATGTAACCACTACGATCAAATACTACTTTTTTAACTCCAAGGTCTATTGCTTTTTTTGCAATCGCTTCTCCTACCATTTTACTTTTAGTAGTCTTAGGAGCTTTATGTGCAGTAATATCTTTTTGTCTGGAAGACGCTGCAGCAATAGTTACACCATTGTTATCGTCAATCAGTTGAGCATATATATCAGCATTACTCCTGAATATGGTTAGACGAGGAATAGCTGAGCTGCCGCTGATTTTCTTACGTATACGATATCTGATTTTCTGCCTTGCTGTTGATTTGTTGTTCATCTTATTTTATTTTATATTTCTGATTCTGCCAGAAATTGATTTTATATTTTAATTGATGATTTAAATAGCTGACAGAGATTTTGTAGTTGCTAATCCTATGTCAACAATTCAAATTTTATTTACCTGCTGATTTACCTGCTTTTCTTCTCAGTACTTCACCAGCGAATTTAACCCCTTTACCTTTGTATGGTTCTGGTTTACGTAAGCTGCGAATCTTTGCACAAACCTGACCTAATAATTGTTTGTCTATGCTTTCAAGAAAAATCATTGGGTTCTTTCCTTTTTCCTGAGCCGTAGTTACTTTCAACTCTTTAGGAATTTCGAAAATTATATTGTGAGAATAACCCAAAGCCAAATCCAAAATATTTCCCTGATTTGCGGCTTTGTAACCTACCCCTACTAATTCCATCTCTTTTTTATATCCTTCGGTAACGCCTTTAACCATGTTGCTGATTAAAGAGCGATACAAACCATGCATAGCACGATGACGAATCTGATCTGTTGGACGACCAACGTTAACAATATTATCATTAATCTCTATGATAATATCTCTATCGATGTTTTGCTTTAATTCTCCTTTTGGACCTTTAACGCTTACTACATTATCTTTTCCTACAACTATAGTTACTCCAGAAGGAACGTTAACTGGTTTTTTACCTATACGACTCATGTTGTTTGTTTGTTAGTTTTTAAAAATGATACTCTTTATTCTGCGGTCAGCCATGTATAGAAAGCTTAAGGCAAAATTATTATTAGAAAATACTGCAAAGTACTTCGCCTCCTACATTTTGAGCTTTTGCTTCTTTATCTGTCATTACTCCTTTAGAAGTAGAAACAATAGCGATACCTAATCCGTTACGAACGCGTTTGAATTCGTCGGGCTTTGCATAAGAGCGAAGACCCGGACGGCTGATTCTTTCCAAGCTCTGTATAACAGGCAATTTTGTTGATGGATCGTATTTTAGTGCAATCTTAATCAAACCTTGCTTGCTGTCTTCTTCAAATTTATATTTCAGAATATATCCTTTGTCGTACAAGATTTCTGTAATGCGTTTTTTCAAATTGCTCGCCGGAATTTCTACAATACGGTGATTCGCCATTTGTGCGTTACGAATTCTTGTCAAATAATCTGCAATTGGATCAGTTACCATTGTTATTTCGTGTTAATTGATTTAATTTTTTTTCTTTATCTAGTTTATCCAGCTTTATCCAGCCAATCTAGTTTTTTCCAGCCAATCTAGCTTTATCCAGCAATAAATTACCAACTTGCTTTTCTAACGCCAGGAATTTTTCCGGCAAGAGCCATATCGCGGAACATTAAACGACTTAAGCCGAAATGACGCATATATCCTCTTGAGCGACCTGTTAATTGACATCTGTTTTTCAAACGTACCGGAGATGCATTTTTAGGCAAGAGATCTAATGCTGAATAATTTCCTTCAGCTTTTAATGCTTCTCTTTTTGCTGCATACTGAGCAACCATTCGCTCTCTTTTTGCCTGTCTGGCAATGATTGACTTTTTGGCCATATTTTAATTTTCAGATTTTTTAATATTTTTAAATGGCATTCCCATTTCTTTTAATAGTTCAAATGCTTCTTCGTTGCTTTTTGCTGTGGTAACGAAAGTGATATCAAGACCAGTGATTTTGTTCACTTTATCAATATCTATTTCAGGGAAAATGATTTGTTCAGTAATCCCCAAAGTGTAATTACCGCGGCCATCAAACGCTTTATCATTGATGCCTTTGAAATCACGTACACGAGGAAGTGAAACGGAAACCAGACGATCAAGAAATTCGTACATTTTCACACCGCGTAAAGTTACTTTCGCGCCGATGGGCATGTTTTTACGAAGTTTGAAGTTTGAGATGTCTTTTTTAGACATCGTAGCTACTGCCTTTTGGCCAGTGATATTAGATAACTCATCGATAGCGACATCAATAAGTTTTTTGTCGGTTACCGCGCCATTTACACCACGATTTAAGCAAATCTTAGTGAGTCTGGGTGCTTGCATCACCGTTTTGTAACTGAATTTCTTCATTAAAGCAGGTACAACCTCTTTATTGTACTTATCTGCTAATCTCGGATTTGTTGTTGTTGTTGTGCTCATTATCTGATTACCTCCCCTGATTTTTTAGCGATTCTAACTAATTTTCCTTTTTCTCTGTTAAGTTTTACTTTAGAAGGCCCTTTTGATTTGGCATCCCATAGCATTACATTACTGATAGCAATAGGTGCTTCAACTTTTTCGATACCACCTTTGGTATTTTGAGCTGAAGGCTTTGTATGCTTTGTAACAATGTTCACTCCTTCTACCAATACTCGGGCTTTGTCAATAATTACTTCCAAAACCTTGCGTGGTTTTTTCAGATCTTTATCGTCTCCGGTTATAACGACTACCGAATCTCCTTTTTTGATGTTGAACTTTGGTTTAAATCTTGTACTCATTTTATTTAGCTTTTGGCTTTTGGCTCAGGTTAATGAGCGGATTAACTTTTATTAATTATAATACTTCGGGTGCCAATGAAATAATTTTCATGTACCCTTTATCTCTCAATTCACGAGCTACTGGCCCAAAAATACGAGTGCCTCTAGGTTCATCGGAATTATTGAGTAACACTACGGCATTATCATCAAAACGGATATAAGATCCATCTTTACGACGCAATTTGTTTACGGTACGAACAATAACGGCTTTGCTTACGGTACCTTTTTTAATACCGCCTGCAGGCATTGCGTCTTTTACAGTAACAACAATTTTATCGCCGATTTTTGCATAATCTTGTCCACTGTTTCCCAACACACGAATACATAATACTTGTTTGGCTCCGCTATTGTCTGCAACATTTAATCTACTCTCTTGCTGTATCATTTTTTTTGGCTTTATATTGAAGGCTTTACGCCAGCAATTGATAATTTATAATAGTTAGATCTAGATCCGAAAGTCGGATTTCGAAAAATTATTTCACTTTCTCTACTACTTCAACC
>CANFGZ010000086.1 GCA_947446585.1 Chitinophagaceae bacterium
CGATAAAATCATTTAAGAACAGACTATCAAATATCGTTTTTGATTCGGGATTAAAACTGCCCGGAATGCTAATGTCTACGATGTTTTGTGCATAATTTGAATGCTGGCCGGAAGAAGATGGCTTTGTATTTGCTTGATTGCAACTCCCAAAAAATAAAGTAACCGATATAACAACTGATGAATAGTAAAATAACCTGTTCATTTTTTTAAAATAAATTTAATGCATTTATTTATCAAACAAACAAATCTTAGTCAGTTATTAAAACACCAAATCCAGGCATTACAGACGTAAACCCGGGTTTGATGATGCAATTAAAAAAACACACTTAATTTATCCTATAACTAATTTTTAGACATCAGCAAAGTACTGTTGTACATTTCTGCTGTTGTTTGTAATTTCTTTGAAATATCTGATTCTTTTTTATCGTCGTTGAAATAAGTCAGTGCAACTTGATTATCCTCTATCATTTTTTTCATCAGCTCTGGCGAATAAGTAAATATCTTACCATCATTACCAGACTGAATATAAAATTCATTTATTGCTGCGCGTCCATTAAAGAATTTTTTACAATAGATGTTTAACTTCCCTTTTACAACCCTTACCGCAAAGCCGGGCAGAGTTTCCACAGCCACAAAACTTTTTCTTCCATTACTGAAAGTTGTTTGAGATACGGAATAATGATCCTCACTCTGATAAGCGACAATTTCGCTAGGCATAATTTTTATTTTTCCATCGGCCAGTAAATGTGGTGCAGAAAATACACCTTTAACTAGCTTTAAAGATTGATAGTAAACTATAGAGCCGTCTTTCTTTTTTACAAAAGAAGACGATGTTGATTCTTTAGAACCTTTGACCTCACTGCTTATTTGTACTTTAGCTATCTTATTGGTAGCACAAGAACTAAAAATAATAGTTGCTGCGGCAACTGCTGATAAAATTGTTTTAGTTGTTTTCATATACATAGGATTTGTCATGATAAAACGTATCTTAACAAACTTTATTGTTTAATAATTAGCTTTTGGACTAATTATATTTTAATTTCTTTGAATAATAGTGGTATAATTGTAAAAATTAAATTTAAAATGAAGTCATTTATTAATACTGCTGCCATTTGTATCTCTATCATTATCGGCCTGATTATTCTTGGAGAATCTTACAAATACAAGTTTAAAACCAATGAAACGATTTCTGTTACCGGAATGTCGGAGAAAGATTTTACCAGTGATTTAATTGTGTGGGGTGGATCTTTTACAAGAGATGCTTTTACCCTAAAAGAAGCTTATGCCAGTCTAAAACAAGATGAAAATGCCATCAGAAATTATCTTCAGTCAAAAGGGATTTCAAATACTGAAATTATTTTCACTTCTGTAACAATGAATAAAAATTTTCAAAGAAAATATGATGATAAAGGAAATGAAATCAGTTCAGATTTCAGTGGATACACTTTATCTGAAAATGTAAGAGTGGAATCCAGGGAAATTGATAAAGTAGAAAAACTTTCCAGAGAAATTACAGAATTGCTCGAAAAAGACATTCAGTTAAATTCAAATGCACCAGAATATTTCTATACCAAACTAAATGAATTAAAAATTGATTTACTCGCAAAAGCCAGTGCTGACGCAAAGAACAGAGCCGAAACAATTGCCAACAACGGAGGATCTTCAATTAAAGGAATCAATAAAGCTACAATGGGCGTATTTCAGATTACCGGAAAAAATGAAAATGAAGATTACAGTTATGGTGGCGCTTTTAACACCAGCAGTAAATTAAAAACGGCATCTATTACTTTAAAAGTTGATTACCGATTAAATTAATTTTCACGAATAATAGGCAACAGCAATCTTAGCGGCAAGTTTTGCATTGTGATGAATCAAAGCAATGTTTGCCTCAAGGCTCTCTCCTTTCGAATGGTTGGCAATATATTTCAATAAAAAAGGGGTTACTTCTTTTCCTGAAATTTGATGTTTAGATGCTTCGGTTAAAGCCATCTGAATATATGTCTCAATTGTTACTGGATCTACCTCAAGTTCTTCGGGAATAGGATTTGCTATAAGTACCGAACCTTTTAATTCCATATCCCATTTTGTTTTCAATAATGCTGCAATGTGATGCGCATGATCAATTCTTAATGGAGAAGTAAAACCGCTTACTCTTGAATAAAAACTGGGAAATTCATTCTGACCAAAAGTAATTACAGGTATCCCTTTTGTTTCCAAATATTCAAGGGTAAGTCCAATATCTAAAATTGATTTTACTCCTGCAGAAATAACTGCAACATTTGTTTGAGACATTTCGGTAAGATCAGCCGAAATATCCATATTTGTTTCTCCTCCCCTGTGTACACCTCCAATTCCGCCAGTCGCAAAAATTTTAATTCCGCACATTGCAGCAATGCGCATTGTGGCAGCAACAGTTGTAGCGCCAGGAAGTTTTTGAACCAGCACATAAGGCATATCACGTAAACTAACTTTCCACACGTTTTTTTCATTTCCGAAAAATTCTATTTCATCCTGACTTAAGCCCACATAGCATTTGCCCTCTTTAATGGCGATAGTTGCAGGAACAGCCCCTTCTTTTCTTACTGCCGCTTCTACGCTTAAAGCCGTTTCCACATTTTTTGGATAAGGCATACCATGAGAGATAATTGTAGATTCAAGCGCTACAACGGGTTTATTTGTTTGTAAAGCTTCCAGAACTTCCGGATGAATAACAAGGTAATTCTGATTAATCATGATAATATTTTCTTGATGCTGAAATTAATTTTTCTTTAGTAATATTATAGTTAACGGCTCCTTCAACCTGAAGGGTTTCCATGGCCATAGTGTGACCATTTTTCAAACAATCTATAACAGGCAGGTTGTTCATATATGCAGTAATCCAGCCAGCCAATGCCGCATCTCCGGCACCAGTGCTGTCAATAATTTTTATTTCGGGTACTGATAAACTTAAGCTTCCATTTTTATCAAACATTTGGGATCCCAATGCCTCTTTTCTCAACCAAATATTTTCGACACCGCGATTTAATAACTCATCTATCATTTCCTGTTCACCTTTTTCTTCTTTATTGGTAATCGAAATTAGTTCATCATTATTAGGTGTAATCATATATACCCCATTCAGATTAAGAGCAGATAATTTTCTTGCCTTTGCCACAGAAACAGGTTCGATAAATAGCTTTTTATTATTTTTCAATGCAAATTGAATCAGCCATTCCAATGCAATTATTTCCAGATTAGTATCTGCAATGATTAATTCACCTGAAATCAGAAATTCGGATTTTGATTGCAAAAATTCAGGAGTTAAATATTTTGAGCATTGATCTGCACAAGCGGCAGTATACAAACTCCCATCGGGATTTAAAATTGAAATATATTTTCCGGTATTTTCATCTACAGATATAGCATGATTAGTTTTCAATCCTATTCCTGAAAAAGAAGTTTTAACCCAATCAGCATCTTTATCATTTCCTAGAACAGCAATCAACTCCACATCATTACCCAACAATGATAAATGCTGCGCTATGTTGCTCATCACGCCACCAATATTTATTTTTGAATGTGCGGGATTGGATGTACCTAATATTACTTCTTCGTTACAAAAAAATAATTCATCAATCAATACAGAACCAATACAAATGATAGAAGGCATTTGCAAATATACTCATTCGTAATATTATTTTAATTACTATAAAGAAGCATAAAAGCGAAAAACAAAAAACCCCGGATAATGTCCGGGGTTCTTAATATGGTTCCAGTTTTGATTAGTATAATTTACTTTTCATTAGGATTAGGAAACCATTGATCTTTTCATTGGATAAAATTGGATAACTTAGTTTTGAGTACGGATTAAAAACGAACCTTGTGTTTTGAAGCACATCTATTATACGAACAAACCTGAATAATATTATCCAGTTCTGAATTTATTTTCATAAACAAGTAATTAAACATGAAGATGTATGTAATTACACTTAGTAATTTCACGATACTTATTAATAAATTAGTGTTGAATCGTTATTTCAAAAAAAATAAAATAAAATATTTCTGCATCAGAAAATTACTAAATCAAAAAACCCCGGGGATAAGTCCGGGGTTCTGTTATGGTTCCATTTTGATTAGTAAATTTTTACTTTTCACAGGTTATGGAAACCATGCATCTTTTCATTGGATTGGATAATTTAGTTTTCATAGGTTACTCAGGCCTTGGATTTCATGGATAATGGATAACGCCTTTATATCTACTTAATCGAAAAAGACAACGTTATATTTTGTAAGAACCTCAATGATTTCAAAATCGAGTAATTAAATAGAAATTACATAAGTAATTTCACTTAGTTTGCTTTTAATAAAAAAAGTCACAATTTTCGTTGTGACTTTTAAATGGTTTCTTTAAAATATTTTTATCGAGTTCAACAGCAAAACAAAAAACCATTAGTTATCGTTAGAATAGGATTAATACTTACTTTAAAATTGGACATTAATGGATATTGTGTAAAGCGGAATTAAATATATAAATGATCTTCGTTGATTTAAATGATAATGGCGTATTATTTAAAAACTTGAGTAAATATGCAATTTATCAGTAAGTAGCAATACGTATATGTGTACTTTTTGGGAATAAAATCGCCTATATAAACCAGTGTTCATCTCTATTAAAAGAGAACGATACCCGCTCTCCCACTTTAATTTCATTTGGCATTACAGTCATTTTCAAATAAACCTCTCCGGTTTGTATTGTGGCTAATGTATAATTACCAAAAAAAGATATTTCTGTTACAATTCCTGCACCAGTATTATTTTGTTTGTCGTTTATTTTAAAATAACCTGGACGTATAAAAAGTTTTTTTTGCGAGTCTGAAGCATTGGGAAATGTGGTTTTTAAAAAAGAGCTGGAAGCATCTATCAATTGATAATGTCCGAGCAAAGCTGCACAATATTCATTTTCAGGCTGATGATAAATTGATTCGGGACTACCCTCCTGTATAATTTTTCCGCTTTTGAAAATGATTAAATAATCAGACCAGGAAAGTACATCCTGAACATCATGAGAAACCAGTATGCAGGTAATATTGATGAGCTTGCTGATTTCGTGAATTAAACTGCGGATTTCATTTTTATGAATTTGATCAAGATTGGAATAGGGTTCATCTAATAATAATAATGAAGGGGATGTAGTTAATAATGCAGCCAAAGCAATTCGTTGTTTCTCTCCACCCGAAAGTTCATCGGTCCATCTTTTAAATAAATGATCAATCCTGCACAACTGATATATTTTATTTGAGTCGTGCTCATTTAGTTTATTGACATAAGAAAGCACTTCTGAAACTTTGTAATTATTGCGTAATTCAAAATGCTGACTGAGATAGGCGATTTCACTGTGACCGGCAATTAGTTTTTCATTTGCACCCAAAACCCTAACGTCATTAAAATGAATAGTGCCGTTGTCGGGTTGCTCCAGCCCAGCTAATAATTTTAGAAAAGTACTTTTACCTGAACCTGTTTCCCCTATAATTGAAGTCCTTAATTTTTTGTAAAGAGTGATACTAATATCATCAACGGCAATATTCCCATTTTTTTGTTTGGAAAGATTTTCGATTTTCAAGAATGTAGCAACCTCATTCATCGCCATCAAATTAATAATTAAAATTGTGATGCAAATGTAGCAGAATAATTACTGAGGAAAATTTGATTTATCTTTTTTGTTTTTTATCCATTTAAATATTTCAAACCAGCAGGTACTTAATACCGCAGCGAAAAAACACAAACCCAGTTGATAAAAAGATAATTCAGATAACCCAAATAGATTTCTGAAAAATGGCACGTAATTAAATAACAAAATCATCAATAAAGAAGCAGAAACAATAAAGCCAATCATGTTGTTTTTATAAAAAATAGTTTTAAAAACAGAATAAACAAATGATCGGTTGATGAGTGTAAGTAAAATATTACTAAATAATAAAGTTATAAAAATAACAGCCCTTATTAGTTCGTCCTGTGCTCCTGAATTCATATAGTAGAACCCTATTGATAAGCAACCGGCAGTAATGATCAATCCTTGTAGAATACTAATAGATAATTGTTTAAATGATAAGAATGTAGTTCCCATTTTCAAAGGTTTTCTCAACATAGTGCCATATTCCATGGGTTCGTTCTCATAAATAATAGAACAAGTTGGCCCCATAATCAGCTCCAAAAAAATAACATGAACAGGTGAAAAAATATTGGTGAACCGCCACATTAGCAATAGCGGCAAGGTTACAATAAGAATAATGGGGATGTGAATAGAAACTATATACTGAATTGCTTTTTTCAGATTGCCATAAATTTTTCTTCCTAATGCGATGGCATCTGTCATGTGTGAGAGATCATCATCAGTAAGAATCAATGATGATGCATTTTTAGCAACCTCACTACCTCTGAGTCCCATGGCAATGCCAATATGTGCTGCTTTTAATGCAGGTCCATCATTTACACCGTCTCCAGTCATCGCCACAACTTCTCCATTTTCTTTAAGTGCATTGATTACTTTCAACTTGGCTTCAGGAAACATTCTTGCATAGATGTCCACTGATTTTACTTTATTTCTTAAGGTCTCTTTATCTAATTTCAAAATATCCTGTCCGGTTAATACTTCATTATTATGTATTAATTTAATTTGCCTGGCTATTGCTAAAGCTGTTTCGGGATAATCTCCAGTAATCATTTTAAAAGAAATGCCTGCTTTATAAAAAGTTTGAATAGTTGAAATGATATTT
This sequence comes from Chitinophagaceae bacterium, assembly GCA_947446585.1. Lineage (GTDB taxonomy): Bacteria > Bacteroidota > Bacteroidia > Chitinophagales > Chitinophagaceae > Ferruginibacter. The sequence continues at coordinate 6,753 of CANFGZ010000086.1, forward strand.
TCTTTTGGCGGATCATAGAATGCAATTAAGCCAATAAATTGAAACACAAATTCTTCCTGTGAAAAGGGCCATTTTTTTTCATTCCATTTTCCTTTGCCCACTCCTAATACCCGATAACCCAAACCTGCATATTCTTTTGAATAATTCATCATTTCCTTTTGTTGCTCTTCTGATAAATCAGATTGCCGTAGAATAGCTTCCGGAGCTCCTTTTACAGCGATAATAATTTCATTAAGATCATCAGAAAAAATATGAGTCATCATGGGAGGATTTCCGCCCAATGGATATTCGTGAATCTGTTTGAATTTTTTTCTCTTGTCTTCAATAGCTTTTTTTTCGTAAAGCTCATGTATCGCTTTTTCCATAGGGTCGAAGGGATCAATTTCACTGCTCCACATAGCATATTCAATAAGTTGATTCGGTAAATGAGGATCCGTTTCAATACTATAAGATTTTTTTTCGGCTGCATCATAAATAAACGCCACACTCATTTTATTTTGAGTGATGGTTCCTGTTTTATCAGAACAAATTACGGTAGCAGATCCTAACGTTTCAACAAACTGCGGTTGCTTAACAACAATATTATTATTTTTCAAAAGCCGATATGCTCCTAATGCCTGAAACGTACTAAAAGCCACAGGAATTTCTTCAGGTAAAATACTCATTGCTAAAGTCATCCCTTGTAATAAGGATTGTATTATATTTCCTGTATGATAAAAACTAACAATAACAATTAATATAAATACGGCGAGTCCAATCCAGATCATGTATCTCACAAAATCACGAATCTGAATCTGCAAAGGTGTTTTGGAAACGGTTACTGTTTGAAGTGATAATCCTATTTTTCCAAACATGGTATTTATCCCAACAGCAGTTATTAAAATATCAGCACTTCCTCCTGACACCATAGTGCCACGATAAACTTCACTCACGCCATCTGCTGATTTATTTACTGTAAAAGTTTCTCCGGTTAGTATCGATTCATTTAAAGAAAAATCGTTGGACGATATTATTTTTCCGTCAGCAGCAATCATCTCTCCTTCTTTTACATGCATTATATCATCAACTACAATTTCATCAACAGGTAAATCTATTATTAATCCATTTCTGCTAACCCTTGCTTTTGAAGCGGACAATTTCTTAAGTGCCAAAATTGCATTTCTGCTCCTGAATTCCTGAAATAGAGAAATTCCAGCAACTATAAAAATGGCGATAATCATGATGATTCCTTCCCTGTTTTTTCCTACAGAAAAATAAATAATGCAAGTGGTTAGTAACAAAAGAAACATAGGTTCCAATAAAATCTCTTTGATGATATTCAAAAACACCCGCTCTTCATTAAGCTTTAAAGAGTTGCTTCCGTTTTTATTCCGGCTCTCAATAGCCTGATTATCATTTAGTCCAGTGGAAATATTTGTTGTGGATAAGCCCAACGGTTACTTTTTATAGTTAAACAATACGAAAATCCATTTGCGATAATAGCTTAAATTTTAATATAAAAATATGTTTTTAATTAGGTCAAATATTATTTACTAAAAACAAGGATTTTGCAAGAATATTCAATACTTTTACGACCTAAAAATAAATCTATGAAGTTTAAAAAACTAACTGCAATTTTACTGGTAACTACCTTATTCTTTTCTTGTTCAAAAGAAAATCAAAACACCTTTACCGATGCTTCTACAAATGTGGCTCCAGTGCCCGTTAAAGGACAAACCAGTTCTAACGCTCTTGCTGTAAAAAAATATTTATTTGATGCTTCTCAGGCAGAAACTGCAGGAAATGCTGATTGGGTAATTGATGAAGACAATAGCAATCCTCAAAGAATACCTACTCCACTGCAATCTACAGTTACTGCAACAACTGCGGTTTCTTATTGGACAGGTGCTTTATCAAGCTGGGGAATTGCTTTAGCTAAATTGGGCCAAACTGTAGAAACTTTGCCATCAACAGGTTTAATTACTTATGGTGTTACCACTAATGCTCAGGATTTAAAAAATTATAATGTTTTTGTTGTAGACGAGCCTAATATCAGATTTACTACTGCCGAAAAACAAGCTATATTAAGTTTTGTACAGAATGGAGGCGGATTATTTATGATTTCAGATCATAACATTTCAGACAGAAATAATGATGGATGGGATTCTCCTGCAATTTGGAATGACTTAATGACTAA
>CANFGZ010000087.1 GCA_947446585.1 Chitinophagaceae bacterium
TGAATATCAGGGCCAAAAATGTTCTGCCGCTTCAAGGGCTTATATTCCTTCAAATCTGGCTGCAGAAGTAAAGAAAAAACTTGTAGAGGCAGTTAAAACGATGAAGATGGGAACTGTGGAAGACTTTACAAATTTCATTAATGCCGTTATCGATGAAAAAAGTTTTGATAAGCTGGAAGGTTATATCAAAGCAGCAAGAAAACGCGACAGCAATGTGAAAATATGGGTTGGCGGAAAATGCGATAAAACAGAAGGCTTCTTTATAGAACCTACTATTATCGAAGCCATGGATCCTATGTATACTACGATGTGTGAGGAATTATTTGGACCCGTATTAACTATCTATATTTACGACGAAAATAAATTTGAAGAGACGTTAAAACTTGTTGATAATACTTCTGCTTATGCATTAACTGGTGCTGTGATTTCCCGCGACAGAAATGCTGTAGAATTAGCAACAAACAAATTAAGAAACAGTGCAGGGAATTTTTATATAAATGACAAACCAACAGGTGCCGTGGTTGGTCAACAGCCTTTTGGTGGCGCAAGAGGAAGTGGTACTAATGATAAGGCAGGCTCTCCTCTGAATTTATACCGCTGGCTCAGTGCAAGAACAATAAAAGAAACATTTAACGCGGCTACTAGCTATAATTATCCTTTTATGCAGGAGAAATAGTCACAATAACATTTTCAAATCAACAGAGAATGATTGTCCGAAATCTCTTAGAAAATAAGGCGATAACTTGTGCCTTAACTTAAAAAAATAAATTCACACATGAACAAAAAAGTATCATTTATTTTGCCGTCAGCTTATGCAGAAGGGGCAACTCATGGTATATTGGTTGGAGATTTTAATAACTGGAACACTGCAGAAGGAATATATCTCGAGAAATTGGAAGATGGATCTATGACCGCAGAATTGCTGCTCTCCGAAGGCAAAACTTATGAATACCGGTATTTGCTAAACGATAAAATATGGGTGAACGATAATAACGGAAAAAAAGTAGTGGAGGCCTTTGGTCAAACTATTGAGAATTGTATTATCGAAGTGCCTCTTACTAAAAAATCATCCAAAACAACTAAAGTGGAAATGTCAAAAAAAAATACAACAGTAAAAACTAAAGCAGATAATCTCACCAAAATTTCTGGAATAACTGAAGAGGTAGTTTCAGCTTTGAATAATGATGGAATCATTACGTTCAAAGATTTAGGAAGTTGCACGATAAAAAGAATTCTGCTGAATATCGAAAATGCAGGTTTACTGAATAAAGTAAAACATCATACAACCTGGTCGAGGCAGGCAAAATTAGCTGCAGCCGGGAAATGGGATGAGCTGAAAATATTTAAACAGGAAATGATTTCCTCGAAATAATTATTAGAACGTTTACAGTCCTCTAATTGAGGACTGTTTTATCAATGTGTAATTATCATAATCATATTAGGAAATCTGTAGTAAATTAGCGCTATGCAAGTATTGTTATCTGCTCAGCAGTTAAAGTTGACGATTAAAAGGCTGGCTTTCCAGTTGCTGGAGAATGATGATGATCTGAACAATATCGTTTTTGTGGGGATTCAGCCAAGAGGTGTTTTTATCAGCGAAAAAATTATGGAAGCAGTAGCCGAAATCTATAAAGAAGGTCCCATTCATTATGGATTGCTAGATATCACTTTTTATCGTGATGATATCCGCGAGGAACTTCACATGCCTAAGGAAACTACTTTAGTTCACTCAATTGAAGGGAAAAAGGTTATACTGATTGATGATGTTTTGTATACCGGAAGAACAATCAGAGCAGCACTGGATGCGCTTCAGGATTTTGGACGTCCACAAAAAGTAGAACTCTGTGTTTTGGTAAACAGACGATTTAACCGGGAATTGCCTATACAGCCTGATTTTTTTGGTATTGCTATAGACACCACTTCATCTCAGAAAGTAAAAGTAAATCTGGAGCAATCGGAGGTAGTGCTGTATTAATTTTTTATTTTCTAAACCTTGAAATTCCTTAGAAATCGAATAAAATGTATAAAACCATAAATTAGATTCTTATTTTACTATAACTTTGTCGCTTAATGCAACTATCTACAAAACATTTACTAGGCATTAAAGATTTACTTCCCTCGGATATCTCATTAATTTTATCAACAGCTCAGCAATTTAAAGATGTATTACAAAGGCCCATTAAAAAAGTGCCTTCATTAAGAGACATTACCATTGTCAACCTTTTTTATGAAAATTCTACTCGCACCCGAATGTCATTCGAGCTCGCTGAAAAAAGACTGAGTGCAGATACTATAAATTTCGCTGCATCAGGATCTTCTGTTTCGAAAGGAGAAACGTTGCTCGATACGGTGAATAATATTTTAAGTATGAAAGTGGATATGGTCGTCATGCGCCATAGTGCAAGCGGAGCCCCCCATTTTTTATCCAAACACCTTCCCAACACTTCTATCATAAATGCTGGAGATGGCATCAATGAACATCCTACACAAGCATTACTGGATGCATTCTCAGTTATTGAACAATTAGGCAGTTTGGAAGGAAAAAAAATAGTATTAATTGGAGATATCATGCACTCTAGAGTAGCCCTAAGCAATATTTATTTATTAAAAAAGATGGGCGCAGAGGTGATGCTTTCTGGTCCTCCAACATTAATGCCTAAGTATATTCAGGAAGCATTTGAGGTAAAAGTAGAATATAATTTAAAAAAAGCATTAGCATGGTGTGATGTCGCTAATGTGTTGAGAATACAATTAGAAAGACAAAATCAGGTTTTGTTTTCTTCGCTGCGTGAATATAATCGTGCCTTTGGGGTTACCGGAAAATTGTTAAATGAACTGGAAAAGAAAATCGTAATTATGCACCCTGGCCCCATTAATCGTGGAGTGGAAATAGACAGTGAGGCTGCAGACAGCAAGCAATCTGTAATTTTGAAACAAGTAGAAAATGGAGTAGCAGTGAGAATGGCAGTATTATATCTATTGTCGGGCAAAAAGGAATTGAACAATTAGTGCTTAATTTCACATCAAACCACTAAACCCATAAATTTTCCTCAACATGCAACGCATCGCACTCTTCCCCGGAACCTTTGATCCTATTACCCTTGGGCATACAGATATTATAAACAGAGCGTTGCCATTATTTGATAAATTGTATATCGGAATTGGAAGAAATACCAGCAAGCAGCCCATGTTTAATGAATTGCAACGATTAGCATGGATTCATGAAATTTATAAAAACGAACCCAAGATTGAAGCAATAGTTTATGAAGGACTTACTGTAGACTGTTGTAAAAAAATCGGGGCTCAGTTTATTTTAAGAGGCATTCGATATGTAAATGATTTTGAGTACGAAAAGGCTATTGCTGATATGAACAGAAGTATAGCTGATCATATTGAAACTGTTTTTCTGACTTGTCTGCCTCAATACACTTCGGTCGCCTCTACACTTGTTCGTGATGTATTGAAATATGGGGGAGATGTGTCTAAGTTTCTTCCTGATGTGGTAATGACATCTATTTCCTCAAATAAATAACAGATACTTTTTTAATTAAAAGGATTGTACTTGAATAAAATTATCTATCACATCTTTGATGGCATCAAAAGTGTTTAAAATGGGGATTTCATAATATTCATTTTTTGAAAACCACTTTATTTCTGAAATGTCTTCTTCAGTTTGTGGTTCAGTATTTCCGTCGAATGTGGTTGTAAAATAAAACCAGTGTGATGTTTTAAGAAGGGTTAGTCCTCTTTCTTCATAAATATGGTAAGTGTTGGTAATTTTATTTATCAGCGTTAATTGGTTGACGCCGGTTTCTTCTTCAATCTCTCTCTCAGCACATATTTCAGCAGATTCTCCTACTTCCAATTTGCCTTTGGGTAGATCCCATTTTCCTCTTCTGAAGATAAAAAGCAGTTCATTTTTTTGATTTAAAACAACACCCCCCGCAGCTTCAATAGTATGAAATTGGTTAAAGAAATTCGCCTTTAAAAAATCAAATTCTTTGTGTACAAAAGCGTAGCAACCCGATTGAATGTTTGATAATTGTTTTACAAAAGATTCAATGTCTGTTGCATTGGAGATTTCTAGTATCTGGCATCTATTGGTATCAGATAACTGAATCGTCTCTGAGATATTATTGCAGAGAAAAATTATTTTATCGGACCAGTATATTTTTAGTAACATATAAAATGAGCTGAGCGACAAATATACGTTTGATTAAATTATATATTTGCAGCATGAACAACGAAAAAGCTGTTGCAGCAAGACTCCTTCAAGTGGAGGCGGTAAAATTAAATTTACAAAAGCCCTATACGTGGGCTAGTGGATGGAAAAGCCCAATCTATTGCGACAACAGGCGAATGTTGTCATTTCCCTATGATCGCGATTTTATTAAAAGTGAATTGTGCAGTGTGATATTCGAAAAATATCCAGATGCAGAGGCCATAGCAGGTGTGGCAACAGCCGGGATTGCCTGGGGAGCGATGGCTGCAGATCAATTAAAGCTTCCTTTTTTATATGTAAGGCCTAAGCCTAAAGAACATGGTTTAGGCAATCAAATTGAAGGTGTAGTAAGCAAAGGACTTAAAGTAGTAGTGGTGGAAGATCTTGTTTCTACAGGCAAAAGCAGCTTGCAAGTTTGTGATGTTCTTGCAGCTTCGGAAGTTGAAATACTGGGAATGGTTTCTATTTTTAATTATGGTTTTCCTCAGGCTGCAGAAGCGTTTGAAAAGGCTCATATCGAATTAATATCACTTACCGATTATGCTACTCTTATCGAGCTGGTCATATCTGCCGGTAAAGTAAACAGCTCTGATCAGGAAAATTTATTAAGCTGGAGAGAAAATCCATCAGAATGGACAGGAATAGTATAAATTTGACAAAACGCTATACATGAAACAGCTGCAATTATTTCTCGTTCTCAGTTTTGCTTTCGGAATGAACTCATTTGCTCAGGCTAAAGCCAATGATAAAGCAGTAATCCAAACACCTGGAGTTCACTGTGAATATTGCAAAAAAAGACTTGAAAATTATGTAAGCCGTCAACCCGGAATACTGACCGTTGACGCAGATTTTAAGAAGAAAACTACTACAGTTACTTGGGTTAAAGACCGCACCAATATTGAAGAAGTAAAAGCTCATATCGCCAATGCCGGCTATGATGCCGATGATGTAATGGCAGAAAAAACTACTTATGATCGCTTTCCGAAGGCTTGCCAGGTAAAAACCACTCCATTCGATCAGGAGTAATTCAAAATTAAAATAGTGAAAGTTTTTGCTGGGTTGTATATTCAAATGGTACAGTTCTGAAAAATCCGGCTTTACCAGCTCTGATTTTCCCAACAGTTTTAATAGTTACTTCTTTATTGAAAAGTGAAGTCAAACTGTTTTTTAGCAAATTCTTCATATCTAAATCAATTTTTAAAGGCAAATTAAAATTCCCTCTCTTAGGGATTTTAACCTGAAACATCTGACTTGAATGTCCGAGTAGATTTTCATTGATATAAATGTCAAGATTTGTTTCATTCAGCTCCAAACCAAAATTATTGGGGTTGTAAAAGGTGAGTTCGGCAGAGAGAGACGTATTGCTAAATCCTAGTTTTTCTAGTTTTAAATTCTTGTATTCTTTAAATTCTAGATCCTTAAAGGAGTGGCAGGAGCCTAGTATTAATGTGAAAATTAAAGAGAAATAGAGGAGCGCTGGTTTATAAATTTTCATTTTGATGGTTTAAAAATTGAAGGTATTGATAGTAAAGTTTACAGCAAAACAATTAATAAATAATTTAGTATTTGAGATTTTTTAATTGAAATTGTTATCAAATAAAAAGCTAAAAAAATAAGATAATATAAATACAATTTAAAGTATAGATAATCATTAGTTTGAGTTTATTTATCAAGTAATAAATAGAATATAATTATTCGTTTATTGTAACAATAATCAACGAAGAAAGCTAACTTAATTAAACCCATTGCATTTAATTCTTTTATTTCTAAAACAATCTCGTTATCAATGAATAATAGTTTATTTCAAATAAAAAAATTCAACTGTAATTATTGATGATTTTAAAACGTAATTTATCATAGAAAAAACTACATAGGTTTTAAAAGATCAACAAGGTAAATTTAGGCGCGATTTTAAAAATAAATTGAAAAAAGCTTTGATTTAGAAAATGAACTTTATATGTTTGTTGAAGAAACAGAGATGATTTTATTTTCTTACTTTAATTATCCTGCTTTCAACATCTTACTCCACTTCCGTCCGTTTAACCACTCTTAGTTTGACATCGACTGTCAAATCCGAAACAAGCAAAAGTTTTTAACGTAACCTACAAGATCATGAACAATAATTATACAATTTGCATCATACCTCAGTTTTTTACTAAATATGGCTTTCTAAGCAATTTTTCATTTAACCATTCCGGCATTTTACAGCCAAATCGAATCAATTCAACCGTTTCTGGTCATAGTTGCCAATCTTTCGAAATTAAGGTTCAAAATAGGTTATCCAAACACTCATCTATAAGTAAGGGGTCAATTAACGCACAATTGGAAAGAAAAGAATGATTTTTCCAATTGATTGTAGCTGCCTTTGCCAATAATTGGGCAGCTACACCTTACTTTCTTTTTTAAAACATTTAATAAGCTAATATGACAAAAAAGGTACAATTAAAAAACAAGCTGTCTCAACTGGTAAATAAGTTGATGAAAATCAAGTCGTACCTTTTCGATCCTTCATACAATGCTTACTGGGCGCTAATTCCAGTTGAAACTAAAACAATAAATAGGGAATTTATTAAAAATAATTATTAACCATTTTCGACTAAAAAAAATGGAGTAAAGACGTTTTCTTTGGGGGTTACAGAATCGAAAGATTCTTAACATAAGCTGCATTTCTATGCGGCTTTTTTTTATTATGTTTTTTTGCTTTTCATTTCATCGTTAGGGAAGGTGTTTTTTTTTATTTTTGGGATTTATAAGACGACTTTTATCGTATATTGCACGGCTATTTTTAATGCTTCTAAATGAAGAAATTTTACTTTATTTTTTTATTGTTTTCTATTGCTCAGGTTTCTTTTGCTCAAAATTTCTCAAATAAAGGCAAAGACTTTTGGGTTGCTTATGGATATCATGTAAGAATGTCGCAAAGTAATGGGGCGTCTCCTATAAATGGACAAGACATGGTTCTTTATTTTGCAACAGATCAAGTAACCAATATTACCATTACGGTTCCAGGAACCGGATACACACAAACGCTGGTAAGTGGTGCGGCTCCAACGGTACTTACTTCTGCCGCGATACCTAGCACAGGTGCTCAGGATTGCAGATTAACTGCAGAATCCACTGCTCCTGAAAATAAAGGAATTCATATTACTTCCGACAGACCGATGGTGGCTTATGCGCATATATATGACCAAAGTGTTTCCGGAGCCACAATACTTTTTCCAACCACCACTTTAGGAAAAGAATATTATTCAATCAATTACAAAAACATAGCCAATGAAAACAATGCCAATACCTGGTTTTATGTAATTGCCACAGATACCGGAACTACATCAGTTGAAATAACCCCATCGGCCAACACGATAAATCATCCTGCCGGAACTACATTTACAATTAGTCTTACTCAAGGACAAGTGTACAACTTGATGGGAGAGCTGACAGGTAATAATGGAGGTACTTATACCGCGGTTGATCTTACCGGCTCTAAAGTAAAAAGTATTGCTTCGGGTAATGGTGCTTGTAAAAGGGTAGCCGTTTTTTCGGGAAGTGGGAAACTTAGTATTACTTGCAGTAACAATACCTCTTCCTCCGACAATTATATGGTTCAGGCTTTTCCTAAAGATGCCTGGGGAAAAAAGTTTTTAACCGTACCTACAAGCAGTTTGAATAATAATATTTATAGAATTTGTGTATTAGATCCGGCTACTGTTGTTTTGGTAAATGGAGCTCCCATAGCTGTGTCATTGGTTAACAATTTTTATTACGAAATTGCGGCTACCACCGCTCCTTTAAAAATAGAAGCTGATCAACCCATTACAGTAGCTCAATACATTGCTACTCAGGGAATGTGTGGTAATCCTCCATCAGGCTCAAATCCGGGCGATCCTGAAGTAATTTATCTCAGTCCCGTGGAACAAAATATTTCAACAGTTATCTGGAATGCAACACCAAACAATAACATTACTCAGCATTATTATAATGTAGTCATTCCAAATACTGGCACGGCTATCAGCTCTTTTAAACTAGATGGTGTTACCGTCAGTCCTGCATTATTTACGGTTCATCCTCAAGATCCTACTTTTTCTTATTTAAGCAGTCAGTTAGCGGCATCAGGAGTACATACTATTGAATCTGATTCTGGATTTAATGCTATCGCTTATGGATTTGGATCTGCAGAGTCTTATGGTTATAATGCCGGAACAAACATAAAACCATTTATACCTATCAGGGCCTATAACCCATTGAATATTTCCGGCAATACGGTTGCCTGCTCTGGTACCAATGCATACTTGACATTGACATTCCCTTTTCAGCCTACTTCTTTAGCTATTGATTTTCATAATTCGCCTTATCAAACACCAAATACCAATGTGTCAATAGCCGATCCTACTACAATATTTGATTCTATACATCTTGTGGGTTCGCAGCAATACTGGTGTTATCATTTGCCTACATTTTATTACTTCAATGTGAATAATCCAACATTGGATTCAAGTTCTTATCAAATTACCGTAAATGGCGGAACCAATTCTGTTGAGGGTTGTGGTAATTCATTTATAGCCGATTATGATCTTTATGTGTACAATCCTGCACATGTAAAATTTTCATGGGCAAATAATGGTTGTGTAAATGATCCGGTCGTTTTTACAGATAATACCA
>CANFGZ010000088.1 GCA_947446585.1 Chitinophagaceae bacterium
AGTACAGCCCAATTTATTGATTATTTTTTTCCTACAATAAACAAAGAGGAAATACAAAAAGGAAAATTAAGCCCTAAGATATTAATGGTAGCACCCAATAAAAAATTAAGCTGGCAATATCATTTTCGCAGATCAGAAATATGGAAATTAATAAAAGGAGAAGCGGCAATTATTAGGAGCGAAACCGATTTTGAGAATGATCCTGAGTTATTAATTATTGATGATGTTATTACTCTTAAAAAAGGAGAAAGACACCGACTAGTTGGTTTATCAGAGTGGGGCATAGTTGCAGAAATATGGATTCATACAGACGCAAATAACCCCAGCGATGAAAATGATATCATCAGAATAAATGACGAATTCGGAAGAAAATAATATATAAGCATCAACATTAACTATTTTTATTACAAGAAAAATTATTATGTGGCGCAATCGGTATTATATAACCGATTGCGCAATTCCTAAAGAATAATAGTTAAAAATTATTGACCCCACAAAAATCTTTAAAATTTAAAATCTATAAGACTTCTAAAAGAATGAAAGAATGTTTTACTTTCAACACATAATGATTTATTTAAGCGCTTGCTTTTCCGCCTAATAATAACAGCTCGTTAACCTGAATTTCAGTTATATACTTTTTATTTCCTTCTTTATCTGTATAGTCTTTTGTAATTAATTTACCTTCTACTGCCACCTCACTTCCTTTATTCAGATATTTTTCTGCAACATCTGCAAGTTTTCCCCAGGCAACAAGATTATGCCATTGCGTTTCCTTTACTTTCTCGCCTTTTAGGTTTGTGAACATTTCATTGGTTGCAACAGAAAACTTTACAAGTTTTTTACCAGACTCTGTTTTTTTAATATCTGGTGATTTCCCAAGATTTCCGATTAATTGAACTTTGTTTCTTAAAGAATACATAATTGTGTTTTTTAATTGTTTATAAAATTATTATTTCAGTTATTATGGGCGCCTCAATAATAACAATGCAAAGATGCGCTTGCTTTATTTTGATAATCGGTATTTATTCGTTTGTTGTTGAAAATACACGTTTGAAAGCGTGTAAAAACGGATAATCCCAAGGATTCAAATTGTAATTTTGAAATAAAAAAAACATGCAACCAACACCATTAAAAAATTGTATCGCTTGTAATAAAATCATTAAAGGTAGAATAGATAAAAAATACTGTAATGATTATTGCAGAAATGGATATAATAATCAACTTAAATCCGCCGCTAATAATTATGTTAGAAATATCAATAATAGGCTTTCTAAAAACAGAAGAATCCTTGAAAATATTTTAGGAGAAAAAGACTCAATGATAAAAATAAAAAAAGGATACTTGGTGCAACTTGGCTTTTCTTTTGAACTTACCACACAAATACATAAAAATAAATTAGGCACCCATTACTTCTATTGTTACGAATACGGATACATGCCACTTGACAGCGAATGGTGCGTTATTATTAAAAACGAATACGCGTGAAATCAAGCACTGAGCTTTAAAACACCTTGATGGTATTTTTCTTTTATTTCGGCAGAATAATCATGCTTCCCAGAAATATCATCAGACCGAAGTTCAATTCTTTTAATTATATCCTGAAGCAATGTAAATCGCTGAGCGGCATAAGGAATGGTATCAAGCCCAGATACAAATTTTAGAATGTAATTATAAATACCAATTAAATTTCCAGCCAATATTGTAGTGCCAAACATATTTGATGAAAGAATCAACGAACAGCCAATTACCATTAATACCAGCATTTCTATAATACCAAAATTCCAGGCCTCTTTATCTGATATTTTAATCTGAAGACTACGCAGTTTATTATAATGCTTGAGTATTGATTCGTTATTACCAATTGCAATTATACTAACCTGTTTCTCTAATTCGTCATTTTTCAACTGACTTAATTTTCTCATTTTTTTTCCATAGAAATAGCTGATGATAATTACCGGAAAAAGAATTGCATAACAAATTAATACTACGCGGCTTTCATAAAAATAAAGGAGAATCAAAGATCCTACAATATTATAAAATGCTTCTATTATATATGGAAGATCGGATTCTAAAAAATCTACCAATTCTCTGGAAAGCGTGGAATGCGCACTTAGTTTAGAGGTCTCAGATTTTCCGTATCTGCGCTTCAAAAATCTTGTTACCAAAGAAGTATAAATCGCAGAAAAAGTTCTGGTATCGTACATGTGTCTTATTGTACTTATGACTAGCCAACACAAATGAACAATAGAAAGTATGATTAATCCCCGAAAAGTTCCTTTTATTAGATCGTTTACAGCAACACCCAAAAAGTATGGCCTTAAAAGAGTGCCCAGCATTTCCAAACAAAAAAGAGAATATGTTATAGCAAGTTTTGTCCGATATCTTTTAATAAGTTTTCCAATTAATTCAAGCTTATACATAAATTTTATTTTTTAAATAAAAAACCAATAATCAATACCCTGAAGGCTTGACTACATAAAAAGAAAAAAATAAAATAGGTAGTAATAGAAACTTGCGGGTTAGATCTTGATATGTTCTTCTCTTGTGCTTACAGAATTTGAAGAAACGCCACGAATATAACCCTGGCACTTCGCGCTTCCGCATGTACAATTAAAGGGCTCCATTTTATCATCTAAAAAATCAGCGTAATTGAGGGTTAGTTCTTCGCCTTTTTTTATTGAATGTAATGCAACAACATTAAGTCCTTTATAAACCGTGTTGGCCTCGCAACTATGATTCTGAGGAGCCCAGCCCGCAGGATTTTCATCCCAAAGCAAAAATACTTCATTACTGAGAGGATAAGCGTATTTTTTAAAGTTTTCTAATTCTTTAACAGTCCAATTCTTATTAACATATGATTGAGTAACAATGCGTTGAGATCTTTCTTCTCCCTTGAAAATCACCTCATTGGCTTCAATATTCTGGGTGGCATAGATTCCATATCCAGAAATGGAATTACCCCTCATTTTATATTTTTTCTGATTTCGAAGATATCTTGCCCGACCTTCTTCAATAATCATTCTTAAAAAAGCATCAGGACTAGTGCCGTCCATTTTTAAAATATAATCTGCAGAGCCCTCATAACCATTACTGTAAAAAACAGAACAGGTAAAGTTGATTTCTAGAAAAAACAATTCACCTTTTTCGTTCATTCTAAAATCCAGTCTTGCATATCCAACACCACCAAACCCATTAAATATATTCTCAGCAGATATTTTTAATTTATCGGATAATCCTAAATCTTTAACAGCCTTGTTAGCATCAGTATGAAGCTCGGATGTTTTTAAAGCATAGGTTTTAAATTTTCTTCCTTCCGGAAAAACATACTCTACGGGAGCGAACACAGTAGTAGATAAATGGCTTTCGGGATTTCTTACCAGCATAACAGTAAATTCTCTCCCATCAATATATTCTTCTACCAGTAAGGGCCCATATTCATCAATTATTGAACTGATTTTTTTAAATAACGCTACATAATTATATACCAGCGAATTTTCATCAATTCCTAAACTGTCTCCCGCTTTAGATGGCTTAACAAATAAAGGGTAGGAGAGATGTTTGCATAGTGTTTCGATATCAGACAGTTCCTCAATCAACACATAATTAGGTGTTTTTACGCCTTGTGTATAAGCAACATATTTCATTAGTTCTTTTGAAGGATCATACAAAAGAGAATTGGGTCCTGTAAAAGGAAGGTTTAGTAATTCTAGAAAATAAATGACATCAATAGAAGGAACGGCCCACTCTAAGTAGCCTTCACATAGGTTTATAAAAATGTCAAAATTTTGCTTACTGAGTTCTTTCAGTTGTTTATAGGTATTAAGTTTATTTAAGAAAACGTGCTCAACTTCGTATTCAGGAATAAGCAGAGAAAGGTTTCTTGGAGGATCATAATGTTGATAATCCACATCTGAAGTAGAATAGTCGGGCAGTAAAACACAAATTTTTTTTACCGCAAATTGGTTTTTATTGTTCAATTCATTTGACATCTGATTCCTGCTATAAATTAAGACCTTATAGCCTTCTTTTTATTATTATTGACATGAGAAATAATTTTTGAGTAACCCCTTTTAATGGCATCATTTAGAATTTCTTCAATCAGTTGTGAAAAAGTTCTTCCCGAGAATTTCAGTATTGCTCCAATTGAAGTAAAATTTTCATCCTCGCTAATTCCACATTGTGCATTTACTTCCAAAACATATAATTTCTGGGTTTCTAAGTCCATTCTGATATCAACTCTCGTATAGCCCATACCTTTAGTTGCAACATAAGCATTCCAGCTTATTTGTTTTATAGAATCAATTAAAGAGGGATCCGGTAAATGATACTCATAAAAATTCTCTTCTGCAGGCATTGGAGATTCTGTTTCATAAATTTCCCAAAGACGGTCAAAAGATAAAAACTTTTCTTTTTCAGGAAGAGATTGATGAAAAACGCGTTCTACGGGTGTATAAATAACCGCGTCATTGGGTCGGTCATGAGAACCACTTATAAACACGGTAAATTCTGGACCAGTAATAAATCGTTCTGCAATAATTCCGCCTGCATTCAAATTCCAACCTCTATATCCGTTCAACAGATCATCAACCAATATTGATAGTTCTTCTTTATTATCAACAACATTTTTAATTCCTACACCCATACTTCCTCCAGATACAGCAGGTTTAATGATAACGGGAACCCCTGTTTTATTTAAAATTTCTTCTGCATTAAATTCATCCTTATTTCTAAAAAAAGTCCACACTGCGTTAGATACGCCCGCTTTATCGAACGCTATTTTCATTGGTATTTTAGAAGTGGTGATATTATAAAAGAATTCATCAGACCCGGTATATACCATTTCTTTTTCCTCAAGATATTTTATCACAGAAACGCCGGGAGCGCCATTTATTTCATCGCCATCACAAAGATTAAGTACAATTGGAAACTCGATTTCTGTTTCTATTTTGTCGATAACATCTTTAAAATTATTTAGATTTATTTCTTTCCATTCCCAAGGCACATCTAGTTCCTTAAACACAGAAGTATATTCGGCAACACTCTGTGTAAAATCATAGTAATAATCTATGTTTTCATCATTCGATTCTATAGCAGGAGCCAAAACCCATACTTTTATCGCCATTTCTGATGGCAATGAAAATTTAAATAAATTAGCTACAGGTCTTGTCATTAACTGTAAATATTAAATATCAAAGATTTGAGATCGAATAAAATCAGATAGTCTGTATTTTTTTAAAATGTCTTTTGGAATTGAAGAAGCGCCGGCAATTTCTCCAAGACAATTTTTGCTTCCGCAGTTACAAAAAAAAGACTGAGCCATATTTTTTTCTGTAGAAGGATAAAAACAACAAAGCTCATCACCTGCTTCTATGTCTTTTATTGCAATCAAAAGCATTGAGGTGGTATCAAAAAAAACATTAGGATCACAGCTATGATTTGTGTATTTAAGTAAAAAGGGAAACAAAGAAATATGTTTATTTAATTCAGTTTGAATGGTAAAGCTGTTCGGCTCATAAAAATATCCATTTTCTTTAAAAGCAGTGATTATGGCGTCTTTTTTTATGGTGCACAATGAACGAAGAAAACGCATTCCAGACTCTGGCTTTATACAAATTTCTGAGAAAGAGTTTTTGCTAATAAGAATGACGGGCTCCTTATCAACACTGCCATCTTGCATAAAGTTGTTTGTTTAGAATGTAATGGATATTTATTAATATGCTGAAAGATATAAAGTATAACATTAGTAATAAAAAAAATTATACCGATTTTTTCAACAATTAACAATCAATCAAAAACAGATTTATATAGCCTGTTTTAAAAAAGAATAGACAAGAAAAAAAAGAATAAATAATTGTTGTAAAATCAAAAAGAAGGATAAAATAAATTTTTTATTGACGACACAAAGCTTTTATAGTTTCGGTATGATTTGGATACAATGCTATCAACTCGTCAGCACTTGCCAATTCAAAATCATTGAAATCAAACCCCGGAGCTACTGTGCAACCAACGAATGAGTATTGGCTTTCATTGGCGGGCCTGCTTGCAAACCAGCAATTAGCGGGAACAACAAACTGAAATCGCTCTTCATTATTTATATTGTTTCCAAGTTTTATAATTTCAAGCACGCCAAAACTGTTTATTATATAAATCATCAGCGTTTGTCCGGCATAGAAATGCCAACACTCATCGCTTTTTATTTTATGAAAAGCAGAAAAATTACCTTGTTCCATTAAGAAGTATATAGCTGTTGAAATAGAGCGGCTTCCCAAAAACCTTTCAGGTAAATCATTTGCAGAAATTTGTTCAGCGCTTCTATAGTTTTCTTTATACCAGCCACCTTCAGGATGAGGCAGCATTTGAAACCGGTCAATTAGATCTTTAGCAGTCATTATTTATAAATTATCATATTCATAAATAGGGTCGATATGGGTTCCTGGGCCCATTTCACAAACGGGTTTAATGATTCCATCGTTTAATCCGTAAACCCATCCATGCAAATGAGGGCGTTGTTCATATTTCCAAGCTTTTTGAACAATAGATGTTTTTGCAAGATTAACAATTTGCTCTCTTACATTTAATTCAACAAGCTTATTGGCTTTATCATCTAAGTTTAATTCCTTATCAATTTCGCTTTTATGAATTCTATAAACATCTTTAATATTTCTTAGCCATTTATCAATTATTCCAAGTGATCTATTTTCCATAGCCGCACGAATGCCCCCACAGCCATAATGCCCACAAACAATGATGTGTTTAACCTTTAATACTTCTACTGCATATTCCAAAACGCTCAACAAGTTGATGTCGGTGTTAACTACTAGATTCGCAATGTTACGGTGTACAAAAATTTCACCGGGCTGAGTTCCGGTAATTTTATCTGCAGGCACACGGCTATCGCTGCATCCGATCCATAAAAACTCAGGAGTTTGAATATGAGATAACCGATTAAAAAAATCCGGATCAAGCTTTACCTGTTCGGTTGCCCAGTGTTTATTTTCTGACAAAAGCTTTTTGTAAGTGGTGCTCATAAATTTGATTCTTTTAAATATTCATTCCTCCACAGGCGCTGATTGTTTGTCCGGTAATGTAGTTTCCCATGTCGCTTGCCAGAAACAAACAAACATTAGCAATGTCTTCTGCAGTAGCAAATCTTCCTAAAGCAATCATTGATTTATATTTATCAGCATTAGCGCCTTCTTTTAGGTAATTTGTCATATCGGTTTCCACAAAACCAGGCGCAATTGAATTACATCTAATATTTCTGCTACCGAGTTCTTTAGCAACGCTTTTAGTGAAACCAATAACACCCGCTTTACTTGCAGCATAACTGGCTTGTCCAGCATTTCCCATTTCTCCAATAACGCTGCTCATATTTATTATACTGCCAGATCGGGCTTTCATCATGGGCTTAATAATTTGTTTCGTCATATTGAAAACACTATTAAGATTTACCTGCATTACTTCGTTCCATTGTTCATAAGTCATACGAAGCAAAAGATTATCCTTTGAAATTCCGGCATTGTTTACACAAATATCAATTTGATTAAACTCAGCCAATACATCGGCTACCAGGGTCTCGCAAGAGGCATAATCAGCAGCATTGCTTTGATAAGCCTTTGCTTTTACGCCAAAAGCAACAAGTTTTTCAACAAGGATATCTGCTTTCTCTTTACTGCCATCACTTACATAAGTAAACACAACATGAGCACCGTGTTCTGCAAATTTTAATGCTACAGCTTCGCCAATTCCTCTGGCTGCACCTGTGATAATGGCAACTTTTCCTTCTAATAATTTCATTTTATTGTTTTATTAATATCTGCAAAAGTAAGATTGAAGGGGATATAAAAAAAGTAATAAAAGAAAAGAGAAAAATTAAATTAAAGACAGTATTTCTTCAATTATTTTTCTTTCATTGTTTAATCTTGGTACTTTATGCTGACCGCCCACCCGATTATTATTTTGAAGCCATTTCGTAAATGTTCCCTTGGGTAATTGGTGAACATAAGGCAAACGCAAAGCGATGTCTTTATGTCTTTTTGCTTCGTAATCGCTGTTTACATTTTTTAATGCAAGATCAAGTTCTAAAGTAAACTGATTAATATCCAAAGGCTCTTTGTCAAATTCAATCAACCATTCATGTGCTCCATTATTTTTATCAGAAAAATAAACAGGAGCCGCTGTATAATCCATTACTACAGATCCGGTTTTTTGAGCAGCTACAGAAATGGCCTTGTCTGAATTATCCACGATTACTTCTTCACCAAAAGCATTCATATAATGTTTTAGTCTGCCGGTAACTTTTATTCGATAAGGGTTAATGGAAGTGAATTTTATAGTATCTCCAACAAGATATCTCCACAAGCCCCCGGTAGTGCTAATAATTAACGCATAGTTTTTATTTATTTCTACTTTATCCAAACCGAATGTCTTCGGTAATTTTTTTCCATATTCTTCAACAGGCATAAACTCGTAGAAAATTCCATGTTCTGTAAACAGAGTCATTCCGTCATTTTCTGGACCCTCCTGTCCGGCAAAAAAACCTTCACTGGCATTGTAAATTTCGAGGTAGTTAATAGGCTTTCCAATGATTTTTTCAAATTGATCACGATAAGGAATAAACGAAACGCCGCCATTAATATATAATTCTAAATTAGGCCAGATTTCGCTAATTGTTTGTTTTCCTTTTATTTCAAGAATTCGTTTCAACAATAATAATGTCCAGGTTGGAACACCTGCAAGAGAGGTAACGTTTTCATTGGCTGTAGACTGAGCCAGTTTTTCAATTTTTTCGCCCCAATCATCCATAAGCGCAACACTTAATTCGGGAGTACGAATCCACTG
>CANFGZ010000089.1 GCA_947446585.1 Chitinophagaceae bacterium
GACGAGATGTTCCTATGGAACATAGAAAATTACATCAGAAATAATTTGTGAATTCGTGAGCCCCCTCGATCCCCCGAAGGGGGAAGTTTTCCATTTCGGAAATAAAAAAACTTCATATTTCTTTGTCACTTTATGTTTGCGTCCTTGCTCCCTTGCGCGCTTTGCGTGAAACCAATTCGTGAATTCGTGGTTATCTCTCACCAAACGTTCCTATGGAACGACGATTCCGTTAAACAAATAACATTTCGGGCTAAAGACAAGATGTTCCTATGGAACATAGAAAATTACATCAGAAATAATTTGTGAATTCGTGAGCCCCTTCGATCCCCCAAAGGGGAAGTTGTTCATTTCGCAAAAAAAAAAACTTAATATCTCTTAGCAAATTTGTGTTTGCGTCCTTGCTCCCTTGAGTACTTTGCGTGAAACCAATTCGTGAATTCGGAGTTAACCCCAACAAAACATATCACCCTTTGGGGGACTAAGGGGGCTTACTTCCCCCTTCGGGGGATTGAGGGGGCTTTATATCGAAACCAAATAATAATTCTTCTTCCCTACCTGCACCAATATAAACTTATCGTGCAGCAAATGTTTATTTTCCACCATCATTTGTAGATCTGTAATCTTTTCCCTGTTGATACTCACACCGCCATTTTGTAACATCTTTCGGGCAGCACCCTTGCTTTCAAAAATGGCATTATCAGTTAAGAAGCTCAAGATGTCAATACCTGCATTGATTTTATCAGCAGCATAATTTGTTCTTACAATGCCTTCGATCGATTCCAAATCCTCAACACTTAAAGTGTCAACAGATGCTTTGGTATTCGAAAATAATTTCTGTGTGGTTTCAATAGCTTTATCTAACTCAGATTGTCCATGAACAAAAACAGTTAGTTCTTCGGCCAGTTTTTTCTGTAAAATTCTTTCTGCAGGATTATTTTCATGCGCTGCAATTAGTGCATTGATTTCATCTTGTGGTAAGAAAGTAAATATTTTAATCCAACTGGCCGCATCAGCATCAGAAGCGTTTAACCAGAACTGATAGAATTGATAAGGAGTTGTTTTTTGGGCATCCAGCCAGATATTTCCTTTTTCTGTTTTACCGAATTTACCCCCATCGGCTTTTTTAATCAACGGACAAGTAAATGCAAATGCTTCACCGCCGATTTTTCTTCTGATGAGTTCGGTGCCGGTTACAATATTTCCCCACTGATCGCTGCCACCCATTTGTAGTTTGCAGTTCTTATTTTTAAATAGCCAGTAAAAATCATAACCCTGCACCAACTGATAAGTGAATTCCGTAAATGACATTCCACTTTCTCCCTCCAGTCTTTTCTTCACGCTGTCTTTAGCCATCATATAATTCACGGTGATGTGCTTTCCTGCGTCTCTGATAAAATCCAGAAAACTGATATTTTTAAACCAATCATAATTATTGGTAAGCTCAGCCGCATTGGGTAAAGAATTATCGAAATTTAAAAACTGCTCTAATTGAGAACGAACGCCAATTACATTTTTATTTAAGTCTTCTTCACTGAGCATATTTCTTTCTTCACTTTTTCCGCTGGGATCACCCACCATGCCTGTTGCGCCTCCAACTAAAGCAATCGGTTTATGTCCGGCTTTTTGTAAATGAACCAATAATAAAATGGGAACGAGGCTGCCAATATGAAGGCTGTCGGCTGTAGGATCAAAACCCACATATGCAGAAGTCATCTCTTTATTGAGTTGTTCTTCTGTTCCGGGCATAATATCCTGTATCATCCCTCTCCACTGTAATTCCTTGATGAGTTGGTTCATATCTATTTTCTGTTTCTGATTTATTTTTGCAAAAATGAGCAAAAATTGTCATAATGTATTTTATTATTCAGCAAAATAACATTGAAACAGGTTGAAAAAACAACGTAAATAGTGTTGCATTTAAGTTGCAGAAAGCCATATATGTTGTAAATTTGAATTCATCCAATGTGTTCCCATAATGATAACATTCAAACCATTGTTGCTTCAACATTCGTACTTGCAAAAATTTTTTAATAGTAACATGCATTTCTTTAGATTATTTTTATTGTTTTTTTTTGCAGGAATTACTTTTAAATGTACCGCTCAATTTAGAGCATATTCAAATGAGTTTTTAAATATTGGGGCGGGCGCCCGAGGATTGGCTATGGGTAATGCACAGATTGCTTCTGTAAATGATGCCACATCAGGTTACTGGAATCCTGCAGGACTAACCGAAGTTAAAAATAGTCCTGAAATTGCTTTAATGCATGCTGATTATTTCGCTGGGATTGCAAAATATGATTTTGTATCTGTAGCCATTCCTGTAGTAGATAACAAAAGAACTTTAGGATTTTCTTTGCTTCGATTTGCCGTTGATGACATTCCCAATACTCTTTTTTTAGTAGAACCTGATGGCAGTTTGAATTACAATAATATACAAACCTTTTCTTCTGCAGATTACGCATTTTTATTTTCATATGCTCAACAGTTAAAACAAAATGATCAGTATCAATTAAATTTCGGAGCCAATGCAAAAGTCATTTATCGTAAGGTGGGATCTTTTGCCAACGCCTGGGGGTTTGGTTTGGATGCGGGCGTCAATATGATTGGTAAGCAATGGCGATTGGGTGTTATGGCAAAAGATATTACAACAACTTTCAATGCCTGGTCTTTTAAGTTTACAGACAAAGAAAAAGAAGTACTGTATCTCACCAATAATGATATTCCGGTAAAGTCTACCGAAATGACGACACCCAGATTGATTCTCGGCGGAGCCTATAAATTTAATATCAGTAAATCGGTTAAATTATCAACAGAAGCAAGTTTCGATATGACTTTTGATGGAAAACGAAATACCGTTTTGAGTTCAAAAGCAGTTAGTATTGATCCGCATCTGGGTCTCGAGACAGAAATTAAAAAAGTATTTTTTGTTAGAGCTGGAATTACCAATTTTCAGCGGGCATTGGCAGATGGGGATACCTTGAATCAGAAAAAAGTTTGGATATATCAGCCAAGTATAGGGGCAGGATTTAAAATTAAAAATGTAACTATAGATTACGCATTTACTAATCTTGCCAATCAGGACAGCCCTTTATACACACATGTATTTTCACTGAAACTGGATTTGGTTAAAAAGAAAGAAAATTAATATTAACAGGATTATTATGATTAAAAAATTATTAATCACTTTTTTATTGCTGAATTTTTCATTTGCTTTTGCTCAGCTAAATAACAGCTGGATTGATTATAGCAAAACCTATTATAAATTCAGACTTGCTAATGATACTTTATGCAGAATTCCGCAGAACGTAATTGCAGCTGCAGGACTTTCTTCAGTCAATGCAAATTATTTTCAGCTTTGGAGAAATGGTAATGAAGTACGCTTATTTACTTCAATTATTAATGCACCCTTAGGGACATCAGATTTTATCGAATTCTGGGGTGAGGCCAATGATGGAAAACCTGATAATCAATTATACAGAAACACCGACTTTCAATTGGCAGATCAATACAGTTTGGAAACAGATACTGTATCTTATTTCCTTACCGTGAATTCCATAAGTGCAAATCTTAGGTTTAATAACGCTGTAAATTCGGCGCCGAGTAATACAGCACCTGATGCTTATTACATGAGGGATATTGATTACAATTACAAGAAAATAATTAACAGAGGCGAGGCGAAATCGGTGGGTGAGTATGTTTATTCCTCTTCATTTGATGCCGGAGAAGGATGGTCGAGTGATGTTGGTGCTCCTTGTTGTGAGGTAATAAAAGAATTTTACAATCTCAATGTCTATACTTCCGGACCTACAAATGGATTATCCGTTAGAGTTAATGCAGTAGGAGCGGCTCCAAATATCCGTGATCTACGTATTAAATTAAACCAGACTGAAATATCTGCAGCGCCTTACAGTTCGGCAATTAACATGAATTACTTCAATTATGAAAAAGTAAATATTGAAAATCTGCCATTAACTTTATTGCAAAGTACAAATTATCTCCCTGTAAATATTGGTACCACTTCAACAAATATTTATGATAGATTTGTTGTAGCCAGTATTGGCCTTACTTTTCCTGCGACATTTGATTTTTCAAATTCGAAAACATTTTCTTTTAAACTATCGCCTTCTGTTGCTGGAAATTATCTGATCATTGATAATTTTAATTATGGTTCTGTTTCGCCTATATTATATGATATCACTTCGGGTAATCGTTACATTGGTGAAATTAATTCTACACCCGGAAAAGTCAAATTCGTAATTCCTCCTTCTGCTCAGACCAGAAAATTCATTTTGATTAATCAGCAAACACCTTATTTAATCAGTTCACTTTTGCAAAGAAATTTTCTTGATGTTACCAACGCTCAAAATCAAGGAAATTATCTGATTATCAGTAATCCTGTTTTATATAATGATGGGAGTGGAAATAATTTTGTTGATCAATACCGTATTTATAGAAGTTCCGGAAATGGCGGAGGCTATAATGCCAAAGTGTATGATATTGATGAGCTTACTGATCAATTTGGTTTTGGAATAAAACACCATCCAGGTGCAATCAGAGATTTTATTAATTATGCGTATAATCAATTTGCGGTTAGACCCAACTATGTTTTCATCATCGGAAGAGGTGTGAATTATATCGATGAACGTCTTAACGAATCTATACCATCATGTGAACAAATGAATTTAGTAACTACATTTGGATGGCCTGCTTCTGATATCCTTTTGTCTTCATTGCCCGGGCTTGCTGTTCCATTATTACCAATAGGCAGGCTAGGGGCAATCAATGCAAACGAAGTTGACGCTTACTTACAGAAAATTAAAGAATATGAAAATTCACAATCAACCAACAGCCCATTAATAGTTGATAAAGCATGGATGAAAAACTTCATTCATGTGGCAGGTGGCAAAGACAGCAGTGAAAACAATACATTTAAAGGATTTATGAACGCCTACCGAGACATAGCAGAAGACACATTATATGGAGGCCGTGTAGAAACATTTTCTAAAACATCAACAGGAGTCGTTCAACAGGCCAGTAGTCAGCGAATTGAAGAGTTGTTTAATGAAGGACTTGGATTTGTAGGCTATTTTGGTCATTCATCAGCCAATACATTTGAGTTTAATCTCAGCAACCCTGAAATTTACAACAATGCCGGTAAATATCCTTTCTTTAATGTGAGTGGATGCAGCGCAGGTAATTATTATGTTTATGACCCACTTCGTTTAAGCGGTAACTTAAGTTTGTCTGAAAAATATGTTTTAGCCAATGAGCGTGGAAGCATAGGCTTTCTTGCCGATACCCATTTTGGAATACCTCCTTTTCTTAATTTTTATAACACTTCTTTGTATACCCGTTTTTGTAATATAATGTATGGGAATACAATTGGAAATCAAATCAAATCAGTTACAGAAGATCTGGGTGGTAATAATCCTGCTGTTGATTTTTTTACAAGAATGCATATTGAGGAAATTAATCTTCATGGAGATCCTGCTTTAAAAATAAATTCGTTTTCAAAGCCAGATTTCGTAATTGAAGATCCACTGGTTAAAATTAGCCCTAACATCATTTCTGTTGCAGATAATAATTTTAATCTTAAAATTAAAATGCAGAATATAGGAAAAGCAGTTGGCGATTCTATTTGGGTAAACGTAAAAAGAAAACTTCCTAATGATTCAATAAGAATTCTATACAATCAATTAATTCCGGCCATAAAAAGTATGGATTCTTTAGAGCTAACGGTGCCCATTGTGCCAACAACCGATAAGGGATTGAATTTTATCATCGTTACACTCGATGTTACCAACAGAATTGACGAAGAATATGAAACCAACAATACTGTAACAAAGGAATTTTACATTTTTGAAGATGAACTCAGGCCGGCAGTTCCCAATAATTTTTCAATTGTCAATAGGCAGAATATTTCTTTTTTTGCAAATACAGCTAATCCCTTAAGTGGATTAAGAGATTATGTAATGGAAATAGATACGACCGAATTATTTAACTCTCCGTTTAAAAAAACTTACAATAAATCAGGCCCAGGTGGAATTGTAGAATTTATTCCTAATAATTTATCCTTTACCGACAGCACTGTTTATTACTGGAGGGTAGCTATGGTTCCTCGAAATAATGCTCAATATATTTGGAATGGGTTTTCATTTATTTACCTGGCAGCAAGTTCTTCAGGTTATAATCAATCTCATTATTTTCAGTACAAAAAATCAATTTTTAATGATCTTACTCTTGATGCTGACCGGATTTTTCGATTTCAAGTTGAACCCAAGAATCTGATCATCAGAACGGGATTGTATCCTTATTTTGATTACGACAGAATTAATGTTAATCTTGATTTTAATCAGCTAGAACTTTATGGATGTATTTATAATTCCCTGCAGTTTTATGTGTTTGATACGGCTACATTAATTCCGTGGAAAAATAAAAACGTATCCTCTTCACATGGGTTTTATGGAAGTTATCCAGTTTGTCCGTTATCCACTGTTCCGGATTCCTCAAGAAGATTTTTTGAATATCCTTATAACATTGCTTCTTATAGAAAAAGTGCAATGGATTTTATAGATTCTATTCCCGATGGAATGTATGTAGCCATTACCAACCTTGGTGTAAGTACTTCAAATAATCAGTTGATAAATCAGTGGATGGCAGATACTGCAATTCTGGGATCGGGCAAATCGCTGTATCATAAGTTGAAATCAATTGGATTTACAAAAATAGATAGCTTCTATCGTAATTTACCTTTCCTTTATTTTTTTAAAAAAGGATCTGGAAGTTACATCCCAACACAAATAATTGGCCCTCAGGATTCCTCGTATATTGATCAAAGTTTCAATTTAAATTCAACAAGTACCGAAGGGATTATGGAATCTCCGGTTTTTGGTCCGGCTACAGAATGGACGTCTATTCATTGGCGTGGCATGAGTTCGGATCCCACACCTGCGGATTCGGTAAAGGTTAATGTAATTGGAATTAGACAAGATGGTTCCAGCCGTCCAATCGTAACGATATATCCATCTTTAGATACCAGTTTGTCTGTAGTTGATGCCAATGAATTTCCTTATGTTAAAGTAACGATCAACAATAAAGACAATAAATATATAACTCCTAATCAACTACACTATCTCAGAATTAATGCGACTCCTGCTCCTGAAGGTGCTGTGGCTCCCGGAATTTTATACTCATTTAAAGATACCGTTGAACAAGGCGAACCTATAGACTTCTCACTTGCCTTCAAAAATATCAGTGATGTGGCATTTGATAGTTTAATTAAAATAAAATTCATTATTACCAATCAGGAAAATTCACCCATCAATATAAATATTCCTAAAAGAAAAGCACTGGTATCAGGTGACACATTGATTTTGCATTACAGCATTAATACTAAAGATTTAAATCTAGTTGGAAATAATACCTTGTTCGTTGATTTTAATCCCGATAATGATCAACCCGAAATGTATCATTATAATAATGTGTTGTTCAACGATTTTTATGTTAAGGCCGATAAATACAACCCCTTACTTGATGTGACTTTTGATGGTGTTCATATTTTAAACAAAGACATCGTTTCGAGCAAGCCAAAAATTTTAATCAATCTTAAAGATGAAAGTAAATTTCTTGAATTAAAGGATACTTCTTTGATTAGTTTACAGGTTAGATATCCTGATCAAACATTACACAACTATTTTTTTGGGGATACCATGAGATTTAATCCTGCAAATTTATCATCAGGTGAAAATAAGGCAAGCATAGATTTTAATCCTTACTTTTCTGAAGATGGAGATTATGAACTTATTGTTACAGGTAAGGATGTAGTGGGCAACAGGGCTGGCGATCTTGATTATCATGTTGTTTTCAATGTGGTTAATAAACCGATGATATCAAATCTGCTCAATTATCCAAATCCATTTACTACATCAACAGCTTTTGTATTCACCGTTACCGGATCGGAAGTGCCACAAAATATAAGAATACAAATATTAACGATAACCGGAAAAGTAGTCAGGGAAATAACCAAGAATGAACTGGGGCCTATTCACATTGGAAGAAATATAACTGATTTTAAATGGGATGGAACTGATATGTATGGTCAAAAGCTGGCTAATGGGGTTTATATTTACCGAGTATTAACCAATCTAAATGGAAAGGCATTGGATAAATACAACACTCCAGATAACGATACCGATAAATATTTTAATAAAGGTTATGGCAAAATGTATTTAATGAGATAATAATTTCTTATTTAGTAAACTTCAAAAGGCTGTTTCATTCAAACAGCCTTTTTTATTTTTAACTTCGTGGCATTAATTTTTTTAAAAAATGGCGAAAATAGGAATCAATCTCATTACAGGAAGTTTGCAAAAAGATGAAATGGTTGTGGGTATAGATCTCGGAACAACAAATAGTTTGATAGCGATCATTCATCCCGAAACCAAACAACCTATTGCTTTAAAAGAACATAACACAACCGCATTGGTTCCATCTGTCATATATTTTGATGAATTAGATAATATTATTGTTGGGGAAAAAGCAAAAGCATTTTTGGAAATCAATCCCGAGAGAACAATTTTTTCCGCAAAAAGATTAATGGGGAAAAGTTATAAAGAAGTTGAAAAAAATATAGGTCTGTTTTCTTACCATATTATTGATGATGGAACAGATAATCTGGTAAAAGTTCAATTGGGAAATAAGTTTTTTTCTCCGGTAGAACTTTCATCTTTTATACTTAAAGAATTAAAACAACGTGCTGAACATATTCTTAAAACGCCTGTAAACAAAGCCGTTATTAC
>CANFGZ010000090.1 GCA_947446585.1 Chitinophagaceae bacterium
AGCTACCAAATACTGGAATGATGTGTTTACCAACTACAACAGAGTGTCAACCAAATTTGGTTGACACTCTGTTGTAGTTGGTAAACACATCATTCCAGTATTTGGTAGCTTCTGTCTTTTTCAAAGAGGTTTCAATTACTGGTCGCATTTTTTCAGAGAGCTGCTGTGTTGTTGTTGATTTGAGATAATCAGTTGCAGCAGTGTTTCCACCTTTCAAAATATTCATGCCGTCTTTTATGCTCATGTTTTTTATAGCATCAACAAAAATTTCACCTACACCAGATGCAGCATCTTCTGCAGCCCTGTTCATAGAAAGAATAGCCTTATCAACCAAAGAACCCATGCCCATGGTTCTGAGTGTGGAAGAAACTTTT
Organism: Chitinophagaceae bacterium; assembly: GCA_947446585.1. Taxonomy (GTDB): domain Bacteria; phylum Bacteroidota; class Bacteroidia; order Chitinophagales; family Chitinophagaceae; genus Ferruginibacter. Next base: position 375 of record CANFGZ010000090.1, read on the forward strand.
TGAGCTTCCGGTGGCATTAATATTTTCAAAGCCGCATCTTTAAAAAATCCATCTACACTTCCCAATTTGGTTGCGCTATTTTTGGTGCCAATCGTAAGTGCTTCTTTTAATCCGCTGATAATATCATCATTACTTAGCGTTTTACCACCGGTATTTCCTGAAACCGTTTTCGTTATAGAATTAATTGCTTTTTTAGTGTTGGTATCCTTACTCACTGCTTTATTCATCTTATCTAAAATGCCTTGAGCAGAAACGGTAAAGACAGAAAATGAAAAGATAAGGACGGAAATAATTTGTTTCATAAATTTTGAATTTGCACAAAAATAAGAAGGTCGGGATGAAAAATCATCCCGACGATCATAAAACCCCCAAAGAAACTTGTTAAACTTTGATCAGCTTCAATACTACTCTATCAGCACCCTGACCAATGATAATGATGTAAACTCCAGACTGGAGAGAAGAGACATCTAATTTATCCGACTCTTTTGAAATTATTTTTTTAAGCTTTATCTGTCCGGTTGCAGACATTACAGCAATTGATTTTCCTGTTAAGTCATAATCATTTAACGCAACCAGATTTAAATCATGCTGAACAGGATTAGGATAGATTTGAACTGATGGGTTAGCTTTAGCTACCGGTGTTGAATCCGCAACAGGCAAAGGCGCAGCAGTTGCAAAAGAACTATCACAAGCAAATGAAAGCAAGAATGAATTTCTTAACCCATGAGCAGAAAACAAACCACGCATTTTTAATTTTTGTCCTTCTGTAAACATGTTCATGCAAGCATCATTGGTATAGTCCATAAAATTCATAAACATATCTCCGTTTGCATCAGGAGAGCAAGAGCTTAAATGAGGGAATGAAGGACAATTATTGTTGTACCCAGATTGTTGAGGTGTATCTCCAATTCCATCGTCGCCGCAACTGTTATCACCCCAAATATGTTTTAATCCCATCCAATGACCAATTTCATGAGTGGCTGTTCTGCCTTTGTTGAAATTGGATCTTAATGAACCTACTGTTCCGAAAGCATCGTATTGAACCACGATACCATCTTTATCCGCCTGACCTCCTGGTTGTGTTGCATAACCAAGAATATTATTTTGCATATTACAAACCCAGATGTTCATGTATTTTTTGGTGTTCCAGGCATCATCACCACCCGCTGCAGAAAATTTCATAGCATCATCCACATTAAAACTTTCTTTATTTGTGAATTTTCTGATGATTCCTCTTTGAGCACGCCCGATAGGATTTACCTGAGCCAGACAAAACATAATTCTTGAATCTGCAGCAAAAGGCTTGAAAGCATCCGGAGTATTAACTGCGTCAGCATTCATTCTTCTGAAATCTTCATTAAGCGCTTTTAATTGAGAAAGAACCTGTGCATCTGTGATATTCTGAGCAGCATTATGATAGATAACATGTATAACAACCGGGATAGTGATAATTTCGTTGGCAACGGTATCTCTCGAAACAATCGAATGATCAACTGTTGTTTCATTATAAGTATTTCCTGTCCTTCTAGCGTATTCAAAAGAACCGCAATTTCTTTGAGCAGAAATTTGAAAAGCAACAGATAAAAATGATAAAAGTAAAATTACAAACTTCATGAAACGATATTAAAAAAATGATTAAATGGAAATCATTTTTCAATACGATATTGTACAGCTTTTGGAGAGGATTTGAATTCTTTGGGTGATCTGGTTAAAATCTTAGAGGATTGGAATTGGAGCAACATTTAAGTTTTGCGAGAAAGATAAATATTGTCTCAGAGGTGATATAAAAGTAGAAACTTAAAATTCAAAATGCAAGATTTTAAGGAATTATTTTGTTTTTTTTCTCTGCTGCTGTTGTTCAATGCCTATTTTTGCGGCCTAATCACTCATCATGAAGTACTTATATCTAATTGGAGCTGCATTTTTATTTTCCTGTAATAACAGCAGCACGCCCGATCATGACCCCGAAATTGTAACTCCGCATATCGGGATTGATGCGCCACAGACTATTAATTATCAGGTATTAAGCCAGTTTGTACATGATACAAGTGCCTATACACAAGGACTTGAAATTTATAATGGTAAATTGTATGAAGGTACCGGTGATTTCGAAAATTCATCTTTACGCATCACCGACTGGCGTACAGGAAATATTGAAAAAAAGCATGTCATGGGATCTGATAAAATATTCGGCGAGGGCATTACTATTTTCAACAATAAAATATATCAGTTGACCTGGGAAAGCAATGTTGTTTATGTATACAACATCAATAATATTGAAAAGCCAATAAAAACATTTAACTGGCCTTATGAAGGATGGGGATTAACTCATGATACAACAAGTTTAATTATTAGCGATGGCACCTCAAACATTTACTTTGTAGACCCCGAAACATTTAAAGTTAAAAGTACCATTTCAGTTAAAGATGATCAGGGACCTGTAAATATGCTTAACGAACTGGAATATGTGAATGGATTTATTTATGCCAATGTATACCAAACCAATTTCATTGTAAAAATCGATGCCGAAAGCGGTCATGTTATTGGAAAGATAACCATGAATGGCTTGTTACAACAATCCGATGTTGTTCCCAATAGAACAGATGTATTAAATGGCATTGCTTATGACAGCACTACCAAAAACTTTTTGATTACCGGTAAAAGGTGGCCGAAGATGTTTGAAGTGAGGGTTAATTAATGTTTGTTGTTTTGGGTTTGTTGTTTCTTGTTCAAAAGGTTCCAGAGGTTCAATAAGTTCAAAATGTTGGATCATACTCTCTATCAGACTATTTGAACTAAATTAAATTATCAACCCGATAGATTTTATTTTTCTGTTTGTTTCTTTTTCGATGATTATCTTCTGCGCCACTATTTAGAACATAATTCTTGATGCTCCCCTCTTGCTTCAGGAAAGGGGTTGTTGGTGAGGTTCTAAAACCTATTGAACCTTTTGAACAATTTGAATCTTTGTAACCATTAAAAAAAAAGCCCGTGTTTCCACGAGCCTTTTCTATAATAGTTTTTTAATTGCTTAAGGCAACAACACTTTGTCTATATAATGTAACACTCCATTTACACAATCCTGATCACTTGTACCTGAAGGATCTGGTGTCAATGGCATGGTGTTGATGATAACATTTGCCGCTCTTGAATTAGGATTGGTTGAAGTATCTTTTACAGTCAATCCTGAAACGAAAGGATTGGGAGGTGTAAATGTTGCAGTTACTTTTAATCCTGGATGAGTTACAAATGCACTTAACAAAGAAGGCACTTCAGTTGTTGTAGTTGGGAAATTATTGGTGTAAGCTTTACTTCCCAACACATGAAAAGCAAGAATTCCTTTGACAGTTGTTGGTGTTAATGTATTTGCCAATGCTGGATTGGTGAACACATCTGGTGTTGATGCTAATTGAGTAGCTATTTGAATGGCTTGTTGTAGAGGTAACCCTGCAGCGATAAGACCTTGTGCGATTAAACGAGTCAATATTTTCTTAAATGCAGAATCAACCGGAGCAAATACGGTCAATGGAGAAAATACCGTAAGATTAGGAGACTCATTGTTTAAATAACTTTTTAAAGTTGTTCCTGGAGCAGCTCCGCTATCTGCTCTTTCTACAGCAGCTTTAAGATAAGTCAAGTTGGTATCTGAACTGATTCTGTCCCATAAAGTTCTTTGACCAGGTATTGACAAAGTAGCTGTTTGATGAATAACTCCATTTGAAGCCATTTCGTCTGGATGAACAATAGGTATATTATTAAACCATGCGCCATTGATAACAGATGGGCAAACACCTAATCTTAACAATGAACTGGCTTGTGGTAATGGATTTAAAGCGGAAGGATAAAAGAAATTAGGAAACTTCGGAGCAATGCTGGTTGATTTGATCAACTGCGGAATGGTATTGTATTGCACTAATGCGGCGGCCTGCTCTACCGGAATTTGAGAATTGATTACTCCTAAAAAAACAGCATCGGGTGCATTTACGGGTACCAAGCCGCCAGACATAGCACTGATTAATTGCTTAACCCCATCATTACCCGGAACAAACATGGTAAATGATTTAGTGCTGTCGCTAATCATACTTAACTGACCACCTCTAACTACCAAAGCATAATATAAGCTGTAGTTAGGGTTAGTTTGTAAAGCCTGGTCTAATTTTGGACCAGTACCTGGAGTGACCAAATTATTATCCGGAAATTGCTCCAGTTCTTTATTACAAGAAGCAGTTAACAACAGTAAAGCTGATGCTACTCCGAGTAAACTTAATTTTATATTTTTCATGTTGATTTATTTTTTAATTTTAAACGGTCTTTTTTAAATTTTTACCCCGAGCTTTCGGGGCAGGCTTTTTAAATTTTTAATTATTAATACACGTTAAATCCAAAACTTACGTAGTACAATCCGCCGATGTGTGAATTCCCAATAGCATCGTAGTAATAAGAGTTGAACAAATTATTCGCGCCTAATTTAATAATAGATTTTGTTTTTGGGAATTTGTAACTAACCTGTGCATCTACGTTATTAACTGCAGGTAAATTGCCTGTTGCAAAATCGCCTTCATACAATAAAGCTTGCTGCCATCTGTAATTTACATTGAAACCCATTCTGTTGGCCGGGCCAAAACCTGTATTCCCAAAGTATGCGTTTGCTTTATATTTTGGTGCATTAAAATAAGCAACAAAATCTTCTGGAACATCCTGGAGTACGTCAGAAGCTAAGTTCACCCCTACATTAAAGTTTTTAGGTAATCTGTAATCCAGACTTAAGCCAAAACCATGAGTCTTAACTTTATCCGTTGTGTTTACTGGCAATGAATAATATCTGTTGGAAGTATCAGACAATCCAGTAGCAGGAATAACTCCGTCTTTAAACTGAGCTACTAACTTTCTTCCCAAGAAATCCTGGTATTGTCCCCAATATCCATAAACATCAATCAATAATTTTCCACTCATCAACAATCCTTTGTAACCCACCTCAAAAGAAGAAAGTGATTCAGGCTTTAATTGTGTCCAATCATATTTTACTACTTGACCTACACTGAAGCTGTTCAAATCATAAAGTTGATTGCTGAAATTATATCTGGTTTTAAACAATTCATTTCCTCCCAGTAATCTTACGCCACTACCTACATTCAAATCAATAAACTGTTGCTGATTGGATGGGAAACGATAAGCAGTTTGATAAGACATTCTCAAGTGATTGAAAGGAGCCAATTTATAAGTAGCGGTTGCTCTTGGAGTAAATCGTCCTTTGAAGTTTTGATTTTTATCATAACGGCCAGAAACCGCTAGTTTGATTTTTTCTCCTAATTTTCTAGTTGCTTGAACATATCCGCCAAACTCTGTAACACTTAATGGAGAACCAGGTGCATCTGCGAATAAGTTACCTTCAGAATTTAACTGATAGTTTTTAATTACACCACCAACAATCACGTCTGCATACTTGTGTGTAAACTTAGTAAGATTATAACTTCCATCAGCACTATACAATTTAGAATGATCAACCAGCTTGGCACCGCCTTCAGCTAATGTTAAAGCTCTGATAGAGTCAAATGAATTTTTGAATTGAGCGCTGTTATAATCTGGTCTACCCTGATCAGCTGCTGCTCTTGCTTGAGACTGAGCCACATCATCGGTATAACCCGCTAATCTTGCATTCACATAAGCCTGTGTATATTGAGCATACCATCCATTTGAGCCGCCACTCGCCTTCCAGCTTTCATTAAATAATCTTGTAGCTACAGTAGTGTTGTAAGAATCGCCTGAATTTTCCTGGGTGGTGAATACTCTAAAATTCCAATCTTTATTATTTAATTCTAGTTTGTATTGTCCCATTTTAAAATTCTCCAAAGAATATCTTTCGCTTCCGGTATAAGTAGTGTTACCTGTTCCCCAATAACCGGCAAGGATAGCTTCAGTTTTAGAAGACAATTTATAATGCAAAGAACCACCCAATTTAAAGTTGATGGTTGTTGGGTTTATCACTTGATTTTCCTGATAACCGGTACGAGATACATTAATAGTACGGCCACCATTTAACGTATCTAAAAAGTTATGAAGAAAAGGTAATTGTCCGGAGATTGCTGGAAACACATTTGATCTGATATCAATAGTAGTTTCATCACCATACACATTTATACCATCGTAGTTAGGATCGGTTGCTCTTGTTCCACCTTTCACATTTCCACCTGTAGCCAGTCTTGCATAGTCTCTGTAATCAGACGCTAACCAATCTTTAGCTTCGATATACTCTGCATTTATTTTAAAAGCAAATTTATTATTGATTTTTTTTGCCCATCTTAAACTGAAATTATGATAAGGAGAAGCATTTTGTTGATCATCACCAATATGCATTACGCCTTCTTTTGCAATGATCGAAAGCCCCTGATATTTAAACGGATTTTTACTGGTCATTAGTAACGTTCCGTTCATACCACCAGAGCCATATAACGCGGAAGAAGCACCTGACAATAATTCCATGTTATCGATATCTAACTCACTTAAACCAATAATCGAAGAAACAGGGAAATTCAAACCCGGTGCCTGATTATCCATTCCATCTACTAATTGATTAAATCTTGTATTTCCACTACCGTTGAAACCACGTGTTGTAGGCGTAACGAAAGTCAAAGAAGATGTGGTAATATCTACCCCTTTTAAAGATTTCAAAATGTCGTAATAATTAGCGGAAGCCGAATTTCTGATGGTAGATGAGTTCAATCTTTCAATTGAAACTGGTGATTCCAGTATTTTTTCAGCAACACGAGATGCAGAAACCACCACTTCCTGACCTAAAGTACTTGCAGGCTTTAGCTTTACAGTTAATTTTGATGAAGCATCAGCAACAACTAACTCCATCGCTTCAAATCCAATGGATGAGAACACAAGTGTTACCGGTAAAGATTTGGCAACAATGGAAAATGTGCCTTTATCACTAGTGTAAGTGCCTGCATCTTCTCCTTTTATAGTTACTGAAACTGCAGATACATTTTCACTTGACTGTACATGCTTTACATTACCGCTAATGGTTACATTTTGTGCTTTTGCTCCTATAAATAAAATATTGGAAAACAAAAATGCAACCAAAAAGCCTTTTACTTTTCTCATAAATGATTTTTTTGGGTTTTTAATATCAGGCAAAATAAGGATTGTAGCCTTGTTACCGAAATTTTATTTTAAACAGTTGTTGAAATCTTATCATAAATAATTAAGCACATAACTAAATCAGTACTATAACTTTACGTTATGCCTCAGTTTCATTTTCCCAATCAAACTCATTATTATCAAGGAAAGGTCAGAGATGTTTATACTATTCAAGACAAATGGATGGTGATGATTGCCAGTGACCGTATATCGGCATTCGATGTTATCCTTCCTCATCCGATTCCATTTAAAGGACAAGTACTCAATCAAATTGCCGCTTACATGCTAAAGGCTTGCAGAGATATTTGTCCCAATTGGCTGATTACTTCTCCCGCTCCCAATGTCAGTATCGGTCGTAAATGCGTGCCTTTCAAAATCGAAATGGTGGTAAGAGGTACATTAACAGGACACGCGTGGAGAACCTACCATTCAGGAAAAAGAAGTTTGTGCGGTGCCCCTATGCCTGATGGAATGAAAGAAAATGATTTTTTTCCCATACCAATAATTACTCCATCTACTAAAGCAGCTGAAGGACATGATGAAGATATCTCTGCTGAAGAAATTATTAACAATGGTTTGGCCACCAAAGAAGAATGGGAAATTTTATGCAGTTATGCACTTCAGCTTTTTGAAAGAGGAAAAGCCATCGCAGATAAACAAGGTTTAATTCTTGCGGATACTAAATATGAATTTGGAAAAATTGGCAATGAAATTTATCTGATGGATGAAATTCATACGCCTGATTCTTCCAGATATTTTATTAAAAAAGGTTTTGATGAAAGACAAGCCAATGGCGAAAGACAAAAACAACTAAGCAAAGAATTTGTAAGAGAATGGCTGATTCAAAATAATTTCATGGGCAAAGAAGGACAAACCGTTCCCGAAATGAGTGAATCCTGGATAAATGAAATCAGCAGTCGTTATATCGAGCTTTATGAAAAAGTAATCGGCGAAAAATTTGTTCCGGAAAGATTATCGGATGAGGAAACTTTTGACAGAATTGTTGAAGCGTTGGAGTTTTAGACTTTTTCTTTGGGGTTTGGGGTTTGGCGTTAGGTCATCTAACAAAAAACGCCAAACAAGCGAAGCGACCAAACGCCAAACGAAAATTATTCCTCCACAATCTCCCCATAATCCACCAACAACTCCTCTCCTGCTTTTATATCCCTCAACGTTTCAAAATCTTCACCTTCATTGATGGACATTATATTCGGTTCATCAGCATGATTTAAATACACCACCAAATCCATCATCTTAAATC